>CAIJEA010000693.1 GCA_903819605.1 uncultured cyanobacterium
AAATGCTTGGAGCGTCTCATTGCAGTACACAAACTAAATTTTAAGCGAAAACTAAATATGATATATATCGCAAATCGTATTACACCATTATCTCAGTCAAGAGCTACAACTAAAGGAGTTGACATTACTCTTTGCATGGCTTTTATCATAGAGATCCTAGAACTTAGGCGTGATTTAGCTAAGTTAGGTGAGGGCTTTGCGATCGATGCTGACAAGGATCGAGAAATCGCTCATTTGACTTCACGACTTAAAGACAACGGTATTGAGCCTTATGGGTAGCCTAATGGTGATCGCAAAAATAGCTAAGGAGAACAACTACTTCTCAACTGTTTGGTCAAAGCTTAGTGATTGCGGCAGTGTAATCACCATCAATTAAAAAATCTATATTTTTCTCGATGAATTAATCCTCTCATTTAGTAATCGTCTATTCTTTTAATTAATAGTAAGTCATTAGCAAATAAAGCTTTAAAAGCAGATTTAGTTAAATAATCGTCTGATATGGCGATCGCGAATCTTTACCATTACTTCCAAGAAGCATAATAAAGCGATCGCCTAAGCTTGTGAACTTGAAGAAGTATTAGCTTTCACCCAAGCGCGAAATTCTTTTAACGTCTTGCTCTCACCCAAAGTTAATCGCTTCTGCACATATTCCACAACAATCGCGGCAGGCAAATCAGGAAAAGCTAAACTCTTCTCAATTAGCTTGTACTCTCCATTCTCTAAGGCGAGAAACTCTAAACTATATCCATCATATCGCCAGACCTCAGGCACACCAAGCAAGGCGTAGATAGGTAAACGGCGATCGCTAGGATTAGTAATATCTACTTCTAAAACTAGGTCAGGTGGTGGATCTTGCCCTACGATAATTATTTCTTTACCACGAATTATCGATTCATTTTGGATGTAATAACAAGAATCTGGCTCTGCTCCTAGCTTTAGTTCTGGAATTTTCATTAATAATGAACCAAGCTTTCGTAAATCAATTTCTAATTCATCAGAAAATGCGCGAATTAAATCATCAATAAATCGATTACTACCTTCATGTAGTGATAGAGGAGACATAATTTCTAAAGTGCCATTGATGTAATGAAATAGTGTGTTGCGGCGATCGCCTACATCTGCAAGTAAAGATTCAAATGTCTCCCAGCTAACGTTATGCAGTAACACACGATTCTCAGCGAGTGGTCTAACTTGTTCAAGGACGGATAGAGATTCTACTGTTTCGGCGGGTTTAATTTGGGGCGAGGCAACCATTGTTTCATTACCTTATGCAATTCTTCAAAGCTCCTTAAGATTATATGCCATGAATTTTTGGCTAACTATCACAAACATATTAAAGTCAGAAACTATCAAATGATCCCCTGATCAACGCGATCGCTGATAGGATAAAAAACTAAAGTGTTATTGCCTAGTACAGCATGGATTTTCAGTCGGTTATTTTGGCGTTGCAAAAATATTGGAGCGATCGCGGATGTCTGATTGCTCAGCCCTACGACACCGAGAAGGGTGCTGGCACGATGAGTCCGCATACTTTCTTGAGAGCGATCGGTCCTGAGCCTTGGAGCGTTGCCTATGTCGAGCCATGCCGCCGTCCCACCGATGGACGCTATGGACAAAATCCAAATCGATTGCAACATTATTACCAATTTCAGGTAATTCTCAAGCCATCACCCGATGACGTACTGGATCTATATCTCAATAGTCTTAAGCATTTAGGTGTCGATCCCGCCGATCATGATGTGCGCTTTGTCGAAGATGATTGGGAATCTCCAACGCTCGGTGCTTGGGGTGTCGGTTGGGAAGTTTGGCTTGATGGAATGGAAGTTACTCAGTTTACCTATTTCCAACAGGTCGGGGGACTGGACTGTCGTCCCGTTTCTGCGGAAATCACCTATGGTCTGGAGCGCTTGGTGATGTATTTGCAAGGGGTGGATTCGGTTTATGACATTGTTTGGCGATCGCACCCAATTCTAGGCGACATCAAATATGGACAAGTGCATCATCAAAGTGAAGTCGAACATAGCGGCTACAACTTTGGTAATTTTGGCGGCAAGCCACAGGATTCTGACTTGTTGTTCCAATTATTTTTACAGTATGAAAAAGAAGCAGCACATTTACTTGAATCTGAACTAGTATTACCAGCCTTTGATTACGTGTTGAAATGCTCGCATTCCTTTAACTTACTAGATGCAAGAGGCGTAATTTCCGTCACGGAGAGAGTTCGCTATATTGGACGGATTCGTAACTTGGCGCGTCAAGTTGCCAAACTCTACTACGCCCAAAGGGAATCATTAGGCTTTCCTCTAGGCGCTGAGTTAGCAGTACCGATATAATCATCTAAGGGACGCGCAGTCTAGAGCGCAACTTGGAAAGAGCCTAAATTGTTGCTGAAAATACAGCAAATTTTAAAATAAGAATTAAAAAGGTCGTCCTAGCAACGCTAGGACGACCTTTTTACGTAGTATCGCAATCAAAAAAGCAGATTGTCGAAACAAGCCGTTATAAATTGTGACAATCTGTAATAAAAAACGATCCAACGACATAGTATAAACAAGTAGGTTAGAAATTAATCTGGAAATCAAGTAAAGCTTAAAAATTTACTTGTCTAGGTTAACCACTCTAATCATTTAAAATATAATTTTATCTGAGTTGCTCTGATTGAAAATCAGACAATGTCTGGATTAAATATTTATTGACTGGCTTTGCCTATCTCAGTCTTTAATAAAGACACTTAAACACATTTGGAGATAAACTTAACATGACATTAGATGCATTTGCCAAGGTAGTATCCCAAGCCGACTCACGTGGCGCATACCTTTCTTCTTCTCAACTAGATGCATTGAGCGCACTTGTTGCTGATGGCAGCAAGCGTATTGACGTAGTCAACCGCATTACTGGTAGCTCTTCGACAATCGTTGCTAACGCTGCTCGTTCTTTGTTTGCTGAGCAACCTGCATTGATCGCTCCTGGTGGAAACGCTTACACCAACCGTCGTATGGCAGCTTGCTTGCGTGACATGGAAATCATCTTGCGCTATGTAACCTACGCAGTATTTGCTGGCGATTCTAGCATTTTGGATGATCGTTGCCTCAACGGTTTGAGAGAAACCTACTTGGCTCTTGGTACTCCTGGTGCTTCCGTTGCCGTTGGTGTTCAAAAAATGAAGGATGCAGCGATCGCGATCGCTAACGATCCTAATGGCATCACCAGAGGTGATTGCAGCAGCCTGATTGCTGAACTAGGTAGCTATTTTGATAGAGCAGCAGCAGCAGTTGCTTAATTGTCATTCTTAGGATTGTTTAAAAATTTATTTGGAGATATTGTAAGTCATGTCAAAAACCCCTTTAACCGAAGCGCTATCTACAGCAGATTCTCAAGGTCGCTTCCTTAGCTCTAGCGAATTGCAAGTTGCTTTTGGTCGTTTCCGTCAAGCAGCATCTGGTCTAGAAGCAGCAAGAGCTTTGACCGCTAAGGCTGATTCTTTGGTAGCTGGTGCAGCTAATGCCGTTTACCAAAAATTCCCTTACACCACCAGCACAACTGGTCCTAACTATGCCTCTACCCAAACTGGTAAAGACAAGTGCGCCAGAGACATTGGTTACTACCTCCGCATCGTAACCTACTCATTGGTTGTTGGTGGAACAGGTCCTCTTGATGATTATCTCATTAGTGGTTTGGCTGAAATCAACCGCACATTTGAATTGTCTCCTAGCTGGTATGTTGAAGCTCTTAAGTACATCAAAGCAAACCACGGTTTGTCTGGCGATGCTGCTTCTGAAGCTAACTCCTACCTCGACTATGCAATCAATGCATTGATCTAGTTTTATATCTAAAACTGATTATTAAAAAAAGCACCTCGTAAGAGGTGCTTTTTTTAATGCAGCAAATAAAGGCTTACTTAGGACATAAAACCAGAAGATGAGTGGCGGCGCAATTCGCCGCCACTCATCTTCTGGGGTTTTGAATTGTTGGTTAATCGCACCTATTTTTGTTGTGAAACCGATTTTGTGTTTTTCAGCGACTACAGCGCAGAAAACAACAAAATCGGTTTTTTGAAATTTAGCCTAAGGCTGAATTTCAAAAAACCGATTTTTATAATAATGAGAATGGTTGAGTTGATCGGCAAGTTGGATACAAATAGTGAAAAAATGTTCTATGTTATAGATTTGAAGTAAAACTATGAGTGAATCCGAAATTACAGATGATAATCAGCTAACAGTTGAACAGGCGATCGTCAATCTGCAATGTGAAGATTTAGGATTACGAATTTACGCAGCGTGGTGGTTAGGGCGTTTTCGGATGAAAGTTCCTGAAGCGATCGATCTTTTGATTGAAGCATTAGCAGACGAAGCCGATCGCACTGAAGCTGGAGGTTATCCATTACGACGAAATGCTGCGAGAGCCTTGGGAAAACTAGGCGATTGTCGCGCAGTGCCTGCTCTAATTGGTTCGCTTGAATGCGATGATTTTTACGTTCGCGAGGCGGCCGCGCAGTCTTTGGAAATGCTCGGCGATAGTTCTTGTGTTCCCAAGTTAATAGAATTAATTGATACTCCGATCGCTTCAACATCATCAAATTTAGAAACCGAACAACCATTTGACGCAATTATCGAGGCCTTAGGAACTTTAGGCGCAATAGAATCAATTCCTTATATCCTCCCCTTTGTCGAACATCCTATTCCTAGGGTTAAATATGCCGCTGCAAGAGCTATGTATCAGCTTTCGGCAGATCCTGATGTTGCCGATCGGTATGGCGATCGCTTAGTTGATGCACTCTCCAATGATGATTTGCAATTGCGGCGGACTGTACTTGCTGACCTTGGCGCGATCGGCTATTTATCGGCGGCTGAAGCGATCGGTAACACGATGGCAGAAAATAGTCTTAAACTAATTTCTCTCAAGGGTTTATTAGAAAAACAAATCCAACTCTCCACACCTCCCGATTTGACAGAGGGCGCGGTTAGAGTCATGGCACTCATGGATGATTTATTGTAGAGTAAATAATTTACCGATATGTCTGATCGCCTTTCCCAACTCATTCAGGCTGTAGAAGAGGCAGATTCTTCTAAGCTGTTACTCGAAGCAGTCCAAAATCTGGCGGATGCAAGATTAGAAGGAGCTATTCCGATCTTGATTGAGGCTCTTAGCTACAACAATCCAGGAGCCGCCGTGGCAGCAGTTGATGGATTAATTGCATTAGGAGATCCAGCCGTTCCTGCATTGCTAGAACTATTAGATATGCACAACTACACAGCACGGTCATGGGCTCTCCGTGCATTGTCAGGAATTGGCGATCCGCGTGGTTTGGTGACATTGATTGGAGTAGCAACTGCTGATTTTGCAATGAGTGTGCGCCGAGCCGCTGTCAAGGGGTTGGGAATGATGAAATGGCACTGGTTTCCTGATGAACTTCGCGAGATTGCCCAAGAAGAAGCATTAGAAGCATTACTATTTGTTGCCCAACAGGATGAAGAATGGGTAGTACGCTATGCCTCAGTTGTGGGTTTGCAATCTTTAGCGATTACGATCGCAAATAATCATCCCGAATGGCGATCGCAAATCGAAGCCCAATTTGAACAGATGACTAGTAACGATCAGAATTTGGCTGTACGTGCGCGGGTCTGGTTGGCTCAACAAAAGATTAAAGAGAAGTTAAATTCTGCTGTAGTAGATGCAGTAATCGACGAGAAAAAATCGCCACTAACTCCCGATGATTGGCAAGATATTCTCAATAAGCTCTATGAAATCAAGCGTCAGGAGCGTCTGGATAATATAGGTGAAGGCGATCCTCGTCGTTTTCAGAAATTGGCGATCGCTATGGCTCAACCCAATAATTAACTTTTACGTAGCTTACTGCCCATAGAGAATTGCGGCGCTTTGCGCTGCAATTCTCTATATCTCTTCTCGCTTTTCTCTAAAGCCTAACTCAATTAGAGCTTTACGAATTTTTGCCTTGGAAGGTTGGGTCTTGGGCATTGCTAAATTTAGTTCTCGCGCTGTTTCTAGCATTTGTCTAATTAAAATATCTAGCAAATTATCATCAACATTTTCTGGAACCTGCTCAATTCTGCCCTGATACGCCAAGGTGTAAAGCTCTAAATGATGCTTACCCATTATTTTGGCTAGTTTTCTTAATGTCTCAGGCGTTGGGCAAGTTCCTTTAAAACAAGCCCCTCGCAGTCGAGGTTGAGGGACTCCAGCCAATTCCGCAAGATGGTTCATACTAATATCTTGTTCTTCTAAATACTGAAGAACGTATAGCCCTAGTGGTGAGCAATCCTCGTTTTTGACTTGTAACCTTGGCGGCATTTGTTAATATCAGAAATTTCGTTAGATTTTGACAAAGGAAGTTAATCTAACATCACTGATTGATTTTATACCAATTATTTAACCGTAGTGGCAATTCATGAATTGCCACTACGGTTTTATTTTTTATCGCGTTTTTATCTCCAAGTGCCATGGAAACCCATCGGTACAATGCTTGGCAGAGCAAGACGACAAACTGGTTCAGCGTCTAATCGATCGCTGTCAAATATCCACACTTCTGAACATTCGCGATCGCCATCAAATACAACCGTAACGATCCAGCCACGATCGGGATTATCTAAATTAGGCGCAAAGATTGGTTCCATTGGATAACGATCTGTACCAAGATCGGCTTCGGTGAGCCTATTGGTTTGATAGTCATAACGAGCGATCGCGCCAAATAATTCTGTTTGTCGATCTTCAGGACGACGGATAGAAAGATAGGTATAGCGGGAGTTTTGTCCAACTTGCGAAGGGGCAACGCTCGGAAATTCGGAACCGCGATCGATTAACTGTGATGCTTCCAAAAATTCCCCTGTTTTAGGATTCAGGCGCATTTGCCATAATGTTCCCTTTGACTTAGTTGTAGTCTTGCCTGAGGCAACTTCTTTAAGATATTGATTGGTAGTGAAGTCAGGATAGCGAATGAGATCGAAAACAACATTGCCATCGCGATCGCCATAACCATTGCCAAAATGCCATTGATACCAAGGCTCGGTATTGCTGCGACTTACCAGTTCTAGATTATGGCGATTAAACACCAAAACTTCTGTGCCTTCTTGGGGCTTCCATGCCAATGAGTCACTGTAACTCTGCAAATTTAACAGTACAGGAATTGGATTCATCCGTAATGGTGGTACACAAAAGATTAGATAGTCTCCCGCCAAGACAAAGTCATGCACCATCGATAAACCTTGGAGATTGACCTGATTCTTTTTGATCAGTTTGCCTTGGCGATCGCTACGATAGATATTTAATGTCGCATTCTTGCCATAGGAAATGCCAAAGTTAAATATCTCTCCTGTGATTGGATCTCGCTTAGGGTGAGCCGAATAGGGTAAGCAGTTATCTAAACCTTCGAGATTTTCTAACCCGTAAGTTTCAAGGGTTTCTAGATCTAAAGCATGGGGTAAGCCACCTTCCCAAAGGGCAAGAAGTTTGTCAGGTAGCGCAATAACAGAAGTATTTGCCACATTCTTAGAAGATTTACCGAAACGTTGCCACCATTTACCTGTGGCAGTCATGCCATAATTTCCATAAATCAATTTATCGGCACGTTCTTCTTCCAAATATCCTTCCGTTTGGACATAGCGATAGGTTGCGCGGACTTTACCTTCGGCAAAATGCACCGCTAAAATTGCCCCATCTCCATCAAACCAATGCCCAACTTGCACCCCACCACGCTCCATGCGTGCGGGGCCATTACGATAAAGAGAGCCTTGTAAACCTTCGGGAATTTGACCTGAAATCGTGGAGAGTTGAGTGAGTGGAAACTCCTTCGCTGGCTTAGCGATCGCCTTAGCCCAAGATGCTGGCTTTTGAATAGTTGCAGTCATGATTTTCTCCGCAAGTTGTAATAGTTTATGCTTTGTAAAATGTATTTGAGATTAAGAGGAATAGGGAGTTCCATCTTTATGAGTAAATTGCCAACCTCCATCGATTGCCTGAGCGATGAGGTCATCGTCGGGATAATTTCCTCCGTCATTGGGAGTGCGATCGCCGATTTCTAGATATGTGGCGATCGCTTCGGTGTGGTTATAAAGACAATGACCATTTGCCTCACCTGCGGGAAATCCTGCCGCTTGTCCTGCTTGTAAAACTGTCTCACCTTCATCGGTAATAAGGGTTAATTCTCCTGATAAAACGTAGATGAACTCATCCTGTTTGGTATGCCAATGACGAAGTGCCGATTGAGATTTTGGTGGCAGTGTTGTCAGATTTACACCAAAGTTTTTTAGCCCTGCGGCATCACCTAAACGCTTTTTTTCGCGCCCAGCTACAACTGGCTTAAAGCGATCGGGATAGTTACTGCCTGCGCGACTTGGAACGAGGTTAGGATCGATGATGGTCATAGATTTGTCTTAAATGGTGACAACTTTCTGCATAGAGTTTGGAACTTGAATTTTTACTTGCTCTGCTTGCAGATATTGCCGCTACCATGAAATTGTATTGCGAATTGCATCTCGATGCGGTGTAGCAATATCACCAAAAGCCTTGACAAACTTAGAGCTATCGACAACAAATGGATTCTCAAGTTGATGTGCGACAGCCATTCCTAATGTGCCAGTACCAAAAATAACGCGAAGGTTTTGATGAGAAACAGTCATATCTTGAGCCTCCAATAATTGGGTTCAGTTGCATTGGATATTCAATCAAGTTAATATGCACTTAGTTGAATATGCTGAATAATGTATACTCAACTAAGTGCATATGTCAACCCCGATTCTAATCAATTTCAAAAATATGTCTCTTGCCTACGCCATCTTGGTTTCCCTCATTTGCGAACCGAAAAGCGGTTACGATCTCGCCAAACAATTTGACGGGACTGTGGGATTCTTTTGGCAAGCCACACACCAACAGATTTATCGAGAATTAACTAAACTAGAGCAACAGAGTTGGATCGTTGCTGAGGCGATCGCTCAAGATGGACGACCAGATAAAAAACTATTTTCTGTCAATGATTTGGGCTTGTCTCACCTGAAAACGTGGCTGCTACAATCTAGCGAGGTTGCATCATCTAAAGATGAATTTTTACTCAAGATTTATGCAGGTTATTTAATTCCTGAAAAAGCGATCGCCCAAAAAATTCAAGAACATCGACTTTTACATCAGCAGCAACTAGAAATTTATCAAGCGATCGAACGTAACTTTTTTAGTTCACCCCAAGATTGCGCGATCGAAGCTCAGTTTGCATATTTGACACTTCGACGAGGTATAAACTTTGAGCAAGGCTGGATCGAATGGTGCGATGAGGCAACAGAGCTTTTAAAATCTTGGCATCATCAAAAATAGATAAGACACAAAACCCAGA
>CAIJEA010000694.1 GCA_903819605.1 uncultured cyanobacterium
CATAGGAGAGTTGTGGCGCTTTGCGCCGCAACTCTCCTATGGGCTTTCGCTATAGTCTGAAAACACTAGCAAAAGTGAAGATATATTTGCGTTTTTAGTCAGTCTCACATTCCACCTGATTTAGAGATAGCATAGACTCTGATAGGCTTAAACAGAAACTCAGTCCTCCTGATTGTTGGCAACCCTAAAATGACCAATCCTCCCACAAAGCAAGTTTGGCATACCCTTACTACTGAGCAAGCGATCGCAGCTTTAGATACAAATCTAGAGTCAGGGCTAGATTTATGGCAAGTAAGCGATCGCCAAGCAGTTTATGGTCGTAATGAGTTAAATACCAAGGCAGGACGCTCAAATCTGAGCATTTTTGTCGATCAATTTACAAACATCATGCTATTGATGTTGATGGGGGTGGCTGTTGTTTCAGCGATTTTAGATTTACGGGTGGGCAATTTCCCAAAAGATGCGATCGCGATCGCGGCGATTGTGATTCTCAATGGGATTTTGGGCTATGTACAGGAAAGTCGTGCCGAAAAGGCTCTAGCAGCTTTGAAGCGCCTGGCAGCGCCAAATGTACGGGTGTTGCGCGAAGGTAAGGCTGCGGAAATTCTATCGGAGGAACTTGTAATTGGGGATATTGTATTTGTCGATGCGGGAATGCAAATTTCGGCGGATGGGCGATTACTAGAGGCGGTGAAACTGAAGGTAAGGGAAGGGGCGCTTACGGGTGAGTCTCAAGGAGTAAATAAGATTGCCGATCATGTATTTGATGAGGACGAAGCATTAGGCGATCGCCGCAATATGGTATTTCAGGGTACTGAAGTCTTGCAAGGACGCGGCATGATGGTAGTCACGGCAACGGGAATGCAGACTGAAATCGGAAAGATTGCCAATCTCTTACAAGATGTGGAATTAGAAGAAACTCCATTACAAAAGCGGATGGGTGAACTTTCTAAAACATTAGTGATTGCTTCGCTAGTGCTGGTGGCGCTGGTAATAGCGGTAGGGCTATGGCGCAATGGAGACTTTGTGAAGTTGTTGAATACCTCTTTAAGTATGGCTGTAGCCGCAGTTCCTGAAGGATTACCTGCGGTAATTACGGTAACTTTGGCTCTAGGAACCCAAAGGATGGTACGTCGCCATGCTTTGATTCGCAAATTGCCAGCAGTAGAGACGCTTGGTTCCGTAACAATGATTTGTTCTGACAAGACGGGAACCTTGACTCAAAATAAAATGGTTGCCGAAAATATTTTTACAGCCAACTATACCGCACAGATCGGTGGAATTGGATATGAACCAATTGGCGAATTTGCACTCTCTCGACTAGCAGGAGATATGATCGCGAGTAATCTCAGTGTTTATCAATGTCCAGAACTACTGATTATGCTGGCGGCAAGTGTGATTTGTAATGATTCCTATTTGCAAAAGCCTCCCCCAAGCGAACAAAAGAATGATCGTCAATCACAATGGAAAATACTAGGCGATCCTACCGAAGGAGCATTGTTGACCATGGCAGGCAAAGCCAACCTTTGGCAATCACATTTTACGAACTATTTCTCAAGAGTTGCGGAGATTCCCTTTACACCTGAGCGAAGGTTAATGAGCGCGATCGTGGCAATCAAAAGTATGGATGCCGAAGATACGCCTGAATCGATGCGAACAATTGGAGCCTTACTACCGAATAATCCCTATTTTCTAGTTTGTAAAGGCTCTCCTGAATTAGTTCTGAGTCGATGCGATCGCATTCAAATAGAAAAGCAAATTAGTACCATTTCAATTTCCCAAAGGGCAGCCATCAATATTCAAAATACGCTCCTCGCCACCAAGGGAATGCGTGTATTGGGATTTGCCTACTTGCCCCTAGAAAATTTACCGACAGAAGTAGAACTTGTAAATATAGAAAACAATCTTGTTTGGTTAGGATTAGTTGGGATACGTGATGCTCTGCGCGTAGAAGCGGCGGCGGCAGTGCAAGTTAGTCGCCATGCAGGGATTCACACAATCATGATTACAGGCGATCATCAACTTACGGCTCAGGCGATCGCCCGCGACTTAAATATTTTCTATCCAGAGAGCGATCGGGTACTGACGGGGCAAGAGATCGAGCTAATGACCGATGATGAATTAACCGCGATCGCTAGGCAAACCGCAGTCTATGCCAGAGTTTCCCCCGAACATAAGCTTCGCATTGTCCAAGCACTCCAACGGCGCGGTGAAGTCGTCGCGATGACAGGCGATGGCGTGAATGATGCTCCAGCGTTAAAACAGGCAAATATTGGCATTGCGATGGGAATTACTGGAACAGATGTTTCCAAAGAAGCCAGTGATATGATTTTGCTAGATGATAACTACGCGACGATTGTGGCAGCAACCGAAGAAGGGCGAACGGTTTATGCAAATATTCGGCGTTTTATTAAATACATTCTGGGTAGTAATGTCGGAGAAGTAATTGCGATCGCTTCTACTCCATTTTTAGGTTTTGGTGCAGTTCCCCTCACGCCATTACAAATTTTATGGATGAATCTTGTGACTGATGGAGTGCCTGCCCTTGCCCTTGCCGTCGAACCAGCCGAAGCCGATGTAATGAAGCGACCTCCTTGTAATCCTCAAGAAAATATTTTTGCACGGGGATTGGGTTGGTATATCCTGCGGATTGGAGTTGTATTTGGATTGCAAACGATCGCCCTAATGGAAATCGCCTACAACTCAGGCAATTCCGCATGGCACGATCATTGGAAGACGATCACTTTTACAACACTCTGTATAGCTCAAATGGGACATGCTCTATCATGTCGTTCCGATTCCAAACTACTAACTGAGCTAAATCCAATTTCTAATCCCTATCTACTTATCTCTGTGATTTTTACCACGATTTTGCAATTAGCCCTGCTCTATGTGCCATCACTAAGACAGTTCTTTGGTACAGATGCATTGTCTGTTTCTGAACTAGGATTGTGTTTTGGATTTAGTATGTTATTAGTTCTGTGGGTTGAGATGGAAAAAGTCTTCTCAAGATGGTGGCAGGCAAGGCGCTCTTCAAAAACTATGAACTAAACCAATGAAAAGAAAATTTCCTTGGTTACGATCGCTAGTTGTCTTAGGCTGTTTCGGTCTAGTAATTTCGTTTGTTATTCCCTTACTAGATCGCATTATCCAAATCTATCAACTCGTCGCTACTTCTTCGCCAATTTTAGGTGGCTTCGTAGTTCTATTAGTCATCGGAACTCTCGCAGGACTATTTTTCATCCTCTGGCGATATTTGCGCCTATTTCAAGCCGAGCCATCCAAGCCTCGTCCAATCCCTGAAGTACCCACTGACAAAATCGAAGCAGCTCAAGACAGTCTCGAAGCTTTAGAACGTCAGGTCGAGCAAATTCAAGATGAGGTAATGCGGCGATCGCTACTGGAGCAAACGGAACAACTCAAAAAGAACTTTATTCGCCAAGAATTGCGCGTGGTCGTGTTTGGTGTTGGTTCTGCTGGTAAAACTTCACTAGTAAATAGATTGCTCGACTTGTCTCTCCAAGATGTTGCTAATAAAGGGGAAGTTGGGGCAACGATGGGAACTACGCAACTTGGAAAATTTTATGCCCCAGTAAGATTTGAAAATCTTGATGTGCCTGTTCAAATCACCGATTGTCCTGGGATTTTAGAGGCGAGTACTTTGGGTAGCGATCGCGAACAGGAAGCTCGAAGAATTGCTACGGAAGCCGATCTGATTGTATTTGTAGTCGATGATGATTTGCGGCGATCGGAATATGATGTTCTTAAGGCTCTTACAGAAATTGGCAAGCGGACAATTCTCGCCTTCAATAAAATCGATCGCCTCACCAAAAGCGATCGCGAAATGATTCAGACTAGTTTGCGATCGCGAGTTTTAGACTTTATCGCCCCCGAGGATGTGGTAGCAATAGCCGCAAGTCCTAGCCCCATTACGCTCGACTCAGGCGAAGTCGTCAATCCCAAACCCA
The DNA here is from genome assembly GCA_903819605.1 of uncultured cyanobacterium. Classification (GTDB taxonomy): domain Bacteria; phylum Cyanobacteriota; class Cyanobacteriia; order Pseudanabaenales; family Pseudanabaenaceae; genus Pseudanabaena. The sequence continues at coordinate 3,969 of CAIJEA010000694.1, forward strand.
AAATCCAGCCAATTCTGACGCGGATTCTTGATATTCTCAGTTATGAAGGCGACGAACTGGTGGCTGACAATGTGTTATTGCGATCGCAAAGACTGACAGAAGAAACTCGTGAAGCGCTCTCGCAGCAACAGCAATCAGAAGCAGAAAAAGTAGTTGAGAAGTTCCAATGGTTAGTGGTCGGGGTTGTGTTTGCTACACCTTTGCCAGTTGTCGATCTGTTAGCCACTGCCGCAATTAACGCGCAGATGGTTGTGGAAATTGGTAAGGTCTATGGCTGTGAAATCAATATCGATCGCGGTAAAGAGCTTGCTAATTCTCTCACCCGTACTCTAGTCAGTCTTGGCATTGTCAAAGGCGTAGTCCAAATCATTACTACGGTAATCTCTGTAACTGTGGTGGGATTAGTTCTCAAAGCAACTATTCAATCGGTGACTGCGGCTTACCTAACGCGCATTGCTGGCAAGAGTTTTATCGAATATTTTAGTCGCGATCGCGATTGGGGCGATGGTGGAATTGCGGAAGTAGTGCAGCGCCAGTTTCAACTAAATCGGCGCGATGAATTTCTCAAAGCTTTTGTGCAAGATGCTGTAAATCGGGTCATGGTCTTGGTAAAGCAACAAATGTAGATGCTTAAATGCGATCGCAGCTTATTTAGAGAACTATTGCAATGAATCTTGAAAAACCCTGTATTGACAGCGCATCGGTTGGTACAGATTTTGAACTATTTTTCAATTACTCCCTTCCCACCCCAAAAATAGGCATTACAAAGTGAATAATTAGGCGTGCGCTGCGAAGCAG
>CAIJEA010000695.1 GCA_903819605.1 uncultured cyanobacterium
TAGCAATAGTCCACACAATACGCTTTTGTATCTTTGGATAGTCATATTTGACTCCATAACAAATTAGCCTCCCGATCTAAATCGAGAGGCTTGTTGGGTTTTGAATATTGGGGTTGGGGTTATTCGGGTTTGGTAGAGTCGAGGTAGGGTATTATCCCTAGCCCCTCTCTGTTAGATCCGTACGTGCGATTTTCACCGCATACGGCTCCCGATATTCTTAGCTTGCGCTTTTGCTCATGTGATGATAATCGTGGCAACTTTCATGTATTGCTACAAGATTGTTAGGCTTCCGATTATTGTTATTTCCATCTACGTGGTGCAGGTGTACTTTTTCATCGTCTGCGAATTTTAATCCGCAAGTTTTACATGAATGGTTTTGCTTTTTAAGGGCTTTAGAGGTCATGTTGTCGTAAAGCTTACTATTGCGTTCGCTCCAATAGACCAAATCGCCATCGTAGGGGGATTTATTTCCTTCGACATTGATATGTTTATGTTCGGAGTAAGGAACGGCAGGAAAGGCTTTCTCTATTAATTTCTCGCAAGAGTAGCGATTTTGCTTAATTTCCTTGTTGAATACCTTATACGTGCGATGACGGGTCTGCCATAGGGAGTTCCTAGAGCCATCCATCTTGCAGAATCTGTGGTAATTTCTCCAACCTCTAACAATGGGTGCTAGCTTTTCAGCTTTTACCACTGCACCATAATTCGAGTTATTGACGATGGCTTTTACCTTCTTGCGGAAAGTTTTATAGTTCGCCTCTGATGGTGTACTTCTAAATTTTCCGTTTTTTTGACATTTAAAATGGTTGAACTAAGCAATTCTCTCACGAGAACCACTCGTCTTCAAAACGGTACGTGAAACTTTCGCTTCATACCGCTCCTCTTTTACCTGATTCTTATCATGAATACCTCGATTGAGTAAACCGTCTTGAGAAGTCTTTTGGTCGTGACAGTGAGCATGGAGCAACTGAAGATTGCTATAAGAGTTCTTTCCACCTAATGATTTTGGCACTACATGGTCGGTTTCTATCGCATCACCTTCTTTGAATATCGCCCTACAATATGAGCATTTGCCTTTTTGTTGTTTGAGGAGTTTGTTAGTTGACGTACCTAGTTCTTTGCTTCTACCTAGTCTGGAAGCCCAGTAAATGCTATCGCCATCATAAGGAGATTTTCCACTTTTGACTTTGATATGCCTTTCAATTTTGGTGTCTGCGTGTACTAAGAGTGTCTGTTTACCTTCCTTGAAAACCCAATTTTTAACGCTATCTTTTGTAACAGATTGATGATAGTACTTATCCTTAACCCAAGTTTTAGGCTTGTTAGGATGTCTTTTGATGCACCATCTGCGAAGTAGACAGTAAACTAGGTGATCTAGTTTGCTAAATATTTCCTTACTTACTGCCGAGGAGTGGTAGTTGCACCATCCTTTAATGATTGGGTTGAGTATTTTAATGAGATTTTCTTGTTTTGCCGCTTTGTTATTTCTAACTGTTTTGGCTATTTTCTCATAATGTCTCTTGATAGCTTTCTTAGAGGGTTTGATGAGAGTTTTATATCCTCTCTTGACTCCTGTCCTTTTGTCCGTTTTCCCATTTTGGATATTGTACTGTCGCACATTAAATCCTAGAAAATCGAATCCTTTATTTGTGTCCAGTGTGTGAA
>CAIJEA010000696.1 GCA_903819605.1 uncultured cyanobacterium
ATTGGAACAACGCAGCGTTACTAAAGCTGCGGAAAAGCTGCAAATTGGACAGCCAGCGATGAGTGCATCCCTGAATCGATTAAGGGGCTTATTTGCTGATGATTTAGTTATGCGGTTAGGGCGGCAAATGCAACCCACTCAGAAGGCGCAAGCGATCGCCCCAAATATTTTGGCAGTGTTACAACAGATTCGCCAGACCATTACCTCCAGTCAAGCCTTCAACCCTGCTTCTAGCGATCGCGATTTTGGGATCGGCAGTTCGGACTACACCAGTTTTGCGATCGTGCCACCGCTACTAAAATTTGGTCGGCAGAATGCTCCGTCGATTAACTTCCACACGATCGGATTTGAGAAGGATAACGTCAGCGATTTATTGGAGCAAGGTGCGATCGATGTTGCTATGGGAGTCTTCCCTAATCCGCCTCGGCACACAAAATGGGAACCGATTTTTGAAGAGAGATTTGTGGGTATTGCCCGTCAAGGACATCCAGCGTTAAAAGATGGAACGATGAGCTTAGAAACATTTACGCATTTATCCCATGTGCTGACAACGCTGCGGCGCGATCGCACGGGTGCAATTGACAAGGCACTACAGGAGCAGAATTTACAACGGCGGATCGTTCTGACCACTCCACATATGCTGGTTTTACCCTTTGCGATCGCCTCTAGCGATTTCATTGCTTCAGTCCCAAGTCGAATTGCTCTAAACTTAGCAAAAGCCTGCGATCTAACCATTTTTGAACTACCAGTTAAAACTAAGCCTTGGGTAGTTTCGATGTTTTGGAGCGTACTGAGCGATCGCGATGAGGCAAATCAATGGCTGCGTGATGCGATTAAAAAGAGTTCTCAAAAGATTTAGACAAGTTATAGCAATGCAAGTTTTGCGTAGGACTTAAAACCCAAATAAATTGAGGCGGCACAATCGTTTGGGCGTTGCACAAATGAAAGATGAATCAAGAAAAAGAAGGAATCGATTTGTACTTAAGATAGTGAATTAACAAACGAATTGAATACCTCAACATTTCTTCCGATTTTGAATAACATAAAGTTTTTCTGTGCAATCTAGCTAAATAATGTCTAAGTCTTGTATTTTCACCCTCAACTCTAGTCATGTAGGTTTTGCTGATAATTTGGTCTTCTGAGTTGATAAACATCTTGTAGACACAGTAACCATCAGTAACCCAGAAATAGCATTGCCAAACTTTTATGATTGTCCATAGGGTCTTAAAGGTTTGACTACTCCTATCTCCTAAGACCCAAGCCAATATGCCTTGACGAAAATGATTCACCGCAGTCCATAGCCAAATCAAGTTTTTTTTGACCCAACAAAGGTCTGGAGTTCATCTAGTTCACCAACATCAGGAATAGTTTCTATTGGCGGCTGCTCTGGTAATTTTTGGGCTGCTTGTTTAACCCAGTTGATGACAGTGTTGTGACTAACATCAGTACATCTTTCAATTTGTCTAAATCCCATGCCGTTACAGTACATTTTTAAGCATATTTTTTTGACATCTTGGGAATATCCAAGTACTGAGTAGTTATCAATGAACTGACGACCGCAATCAGCACAAATATGATTTTGTTTATCTCCTCGTTTCCCATTTTTACGAATATGTGTTGATCCACATTTTGGACATTTCATTGGTTTTCATGCTTTTCTCTCTCTGTCCTGATTTTACTTGTTCCTCCTTCAAATGTGCAACGCCATCGTTTGGGTATCAGACAACCCATTCAAAACTCATCAAGCAAGCCTCAGCGATCGCATTGATTTTTATCTTTGAGAAAGGCGATCGCCTCAAAAAATGCTTTAACATGCATATATAGCTTTTCAGATAGCCAATTCATCAAACTAGACTATGGAAAAAGTAGCAAATTATGAACAAGACTTCTTAACGTGGACACAGCAACAGGCTGAGTATCTACAGAAAGGTCGTTGGGCGGAATTGGATGTAAAAAATTTGATCGAGGAATTAGAAGCATTGGGACGTAGCGAACAAAAAGAACTCAGTAGCTATTTTCAGGTGCTTGTAATGCACTTGCTTAAATGTCAGTATCAACCTGAGAAAAGAACACCGAGTTGGAATAACACACTTTCTAATTGTCGTGACAAAATTCAAGACTGTTTAGAAGATACTCCTAGTTTGCAAAGATTCCTTCAAGATTCAGAATGGATAGAGAAATACTATCGGCGGGCACGGAGAGATGCGGCAAAGGAAACACAGAAGCCTCTACAGACATTCCCGACTGAATGCCCATACACGATCTCCCAAATCCTCGATCCAGAATTTCTCTCATAATATACCAATGAACATCGCTCTCTTTGGAACTAGCGCCGATCCGCCGAGTATTGGACATCAACAGATCTTGCAATGGCTCGATAATCATTACGATCGCACAATCGTTTGGGTATCAGATAACCCATTCAAAACTCATCAGGCAAGCCTACGCGATCGCATCGCCATGATGGAGCTAACCATCGCCGCTATCCAACCACCTGCTCAAACGATTGGCTTGCATCCCGAACTTAGCAATCCCCGCACAATTAACACCGTCGAGCAGGCCAAACAAATCTTGCCCCATGCAAATTTTACCCTCGTCATCGGTGGCGATCTCGTGCGGCAATTACCCACATGGTATCGCGCCCAAGAATTATTAAATCAAGTTAAGTTGCTAGTCGTCCCCCGTCAAGGTGTAAGCATTGCTGCTACTGATATCGATCGCCTTATAAATATGGGTACTGAAGTCGCGATTGCCCCCGACTCCACCTCGATACCTAACGTTTCTTCGTCTGACTATCGCAACAATGGCAACAGTTCAGTCATAATACCCACAGTCGCAGCATATATCCAACGAGAGTCGCTTTACGCATGGCAGACAAGTCCCGCACCACAGTAACTAAAAAACCCCTAGCAGATTTCAAGGTCGGAGTCGATAATGTGATCTTTTCCGTCGATACCGAGCAGAATCGTCTATTGGTGTTACTGGTGATGCGCCAACACGAACCCTATCGCGATCGCTGGTGTCTGCCAGGAACCCTTGTGCGTCAAGGCGAATCCCTTGAAGAATCGGCTTACCGTATTCTCTCGGAAAAAATCCGCGCTAAAAATCTTTATCTCGAACAACTCTTTACCTTTGGCGATATCGGACGCGATCCGCGCGAAGCTCCTGACAGCTACGCTGTGCGCTATCTATCCGTTAGCTATTTTGCCCTAGTTCCCTTCTCTCAAGCAGAACTCATTGCCGATGGTGTAAGCGGTATCGCATGGTATCCCGTCAATCAAGTTCCTGAACTCGCCTTCGATCACAATCGCATTCTCGAATACGGACATCGCCGTCTCCGCAATAAATTGGAATATAGCCCTGTAGCCTTTGATGTCTTGCCCGAGGCTTTCACTCTCAGCGATCTCTATCAACTCTATACAACAGTTCTCGGTGAGAATTTCTCCGACTATTCCAATTTTCGCACCAGATTACTAAAGTTAGGTTTCTTAAGTGACACTGGTATCAAAGCCTCACGGGGAGCAGGTCGCCCCGCTAGTCTCTATCGTTTCGATGCCGATGCCTTCGCTCCATTTAAGAATAAGCCAATGGTATTTATTTAAATGCTAAACTAGAGTTGCTGTAACTTCATAGAATATTTAGAACTGAATAATGTGTGCTCTCATCCTCATTTAATGACAGCAACATTATTTCTTGATATCATTCATTGAGGCAAATCTACGGAGGCGAGTCCAATGATTGATAGTGCAACTGAGAAATCGCTATTAGAAAGTGTTAATGCCTATGCGAAACGGTTTGAAATACCAAAATCGCGTGAGGAAGTTCTTGCGATCGCTAACTCGATTTTAACGTTTCAACAGAAGCAAGGAACCCTAGCAATCGCTCCAGAACAATTTGAAACTCTCAGTCAGCAAGTAGCCGATCAATTCAAAGTAGAAGATGTTGCAACTTCGATTGTGGAAGCCAACATAGATGAACTAGTTCAAAATGTCAGTCAATGGCGACAGGCGCTAGACAATCAGGTTCTAAATACTCTCAGTGCGTACGTTCAGAAGTTTCAGCCAAATCAGAATCTGGATTTGCCAGAGACGATTTTATCGATTATCCCTATGGTTGAAAATGTCCAACTTCGTAAATTAGAAGTAGACTCACTAATTCAGCGCGTTAGCTCAAAATTTGATTTGCAAAATGCTTTAACACAGGTTATTGACACTGATGCATCCGCGATCGCGCAGAACTTGGCAAAAATATTACAATATAAGCATCTTGAAGACTTGCTCAAGGAGAATTTGTTTAGCGATCGCAACTTACTCAATCAACCGATTGAAAGCACAGCCGAATCTCTAGTGAACAACGAACTAGCAAAAATTCTTGGCGATCAAAAAGTCAAGTTTGACATTGACATCGATGCTCAGCAACTCATCGTAAAACAGGTCACCTTCAAACTCAATTTGATGCAGTCATCGGCAGCCCCACCAAAGAGTAATGAAGAAATTGCCAAGCAATTGGATGATGAAACGAATAGTTTTATGGCTTCACGGAAACCGCAACTAGACTTCGACAATCTTTTTCAACCATCGAATTAATTAAGAGATAGGATGGGTGGCGCGAAGCGCCGCCCATCCTATCTCTATCGGATCTTAGGAATAACAGTTACACCGCTTTTTACTCACACCAAGAAAAGTTTTAAAAGCGTTGCTATGCAACGCTTTTAAAACTTTTCTTGGTGTGATTTTAATTGGTAATTACTGTAAAATTCTATTTCAAAATATAGGTTGTCATTTCGCCCTTCCCTTTAATTACGACACGATCGCGTACTTCAAACAGATAGCGATCGCGCAAATATTGATAAGTGCTTTCAGAAACTTGGATACTGCCTGCAATCCCATGGGATTCCATACGGCTAGCGGTGTTGACAGTATCACCCCAAAGATCGTAAGTAAACTTTTTGATGCCAATTACCCCCGCAACTACTGGCCCTGAGCTAATGCCGATACGAATTTTCAGGTTTTGGTGGTACTCCTGATTGAAAAGTGCTAAATCCTGTTGCATGGCGATCGCCATTTCAATTGCGGCTTGGGCATGATCGACATGGGCAAAAGGCAACCCCGCCACTGCCATATAAGCATCGCCAATAGTCTTAATTTTTTCGAGTCCGTAACGTTCAGCGATGACATCAAATCGAGAAAAGATTTGATTGAGAATGCCCACTACTTCTTCAGGTGGAATTTTGGCAGCAAGCAAAGTAAAGCCAACAATATCAGCAAATAGAACGCTAACCTCTTGGAAGTTGTCAGCAATGAGATCGGATTCTAATTTCAAGCGATCGGCGATCGACTGTGGCAAAACATTTAGCAGGAGTCTTTCAGAGCGTTCTTTTTGTTCTTCTAGTTCCTTTCGTGCAACAAATTCACTCTGTTGCAAACGCTCGTACAAATAGACAGACACATTACCCATGATACATATCCAATTGACAAAGAGAAAGATGATCGAAACTGGCAAAATCAGTCTTCCTGTAACGAGTTGCCGATCGACCGCGAATATATCGCTCAAACTGTAACCCGTTAAAGTATTAATCAAAAAGTAATTACCAAGGGTACTCAGTTGGACAACTAAATGTAGATGCCAGCACACAGGTATGAGGGTTGCTTGAGCAACAAATACCAATACCCAAGGTACAAAAATGGTGCGGAAATTCCTACTGATGAAGCATTAAGCTGCATAGTAAAGGTGATGGAAATAGGAACGAGCACAAAAAGTGGATAAACAAAAGGATTAGCAAATCGCGATCGCAATAGAATGAAAGACCCAATCAGCAAAACTTCGATCGCCAAATCTAATGCAATGGTAGTGTTGCTTTTGAGTGGAATATCCCCCTTATTTCCCAATACCTCAATCCATGTCATGAAACTTAAAATGCAGATTGAGGCGATCGCTGTGACTATCTGTAATCTCTTTCGTATAAATTGCGATCGCCATCGTAAGTACTCAGCGTTCATGGAATTTGCCTTAGATTTGCTTGCCAGAAGCTACTATAACCTGTCAGTCTTTTCCATCGCTATCGCCATTTTGATTAACCCAGACATCAGAGCAGAAAATTGTCTGGATCGCTAATAAATATTGTCAGTCCACAAGGTAAGGGCAATTCATGAATTGCCCCTACGTTTTTGGGATTTAGAGAATGCCTTCCTTTTGAGCCATTGATATCATCAAATCAATTACACGACAGGAATAACCCCACTCATTGTCATACCAAGAGACAACCTTAAAGAAGTTGGGATTTAGCTCAATGCCAGCACCAGCATCAAAAATGCTCGATCTCGAATCTCCTTTAAAATCTGTCGAGACAACCTCCTCATCGGTATAGCCGAGAATGTCCTTTAGGTCACCTTCTGATGCAGCCTTCATCGCCGCACAGATTTCTTTGTAGCTGGTGGCTTTTTCCGTTTTAAAAGTCAAATCCACCACCGACACATCAGGCGTAGGCACGCGCAAAGCCATTCCTGTCAGCTTCCCTTTCAGTTCAGGCAAAACCAAAGCCACAGCCTTCGCTGCACCTGTCGAAGAAGGAATAATATTTTGACTAGCACCACGTCCACCGCGCCAATCCTTTTTGCTAGGTCCATCCACCGTTGGCTGCGTAGCCGTCATCGCATGAACAGTGGTCATCAATCCTTCGGCAATGCCAAAGTTGTCATTGAGAACCTTCGCGATCGGTGCTAGGCAATTGGTGGTGCAACTTGCATTAGAAACAATCAAATCGGTCTCAGGATTGAACTTAGTGTGATTGACCCCAACTAGCAACGTTGGCACTTTTTCGGGATCTTTAGTAGGAGCGGAAATGATTACTCGCTTTGCACCCGCATTAATGTGCGCGATCGCTCCAGCATAATCAGTAAATAAACCAGTGGACTCCACTACATAATCAGCCTTCAACTCACCCCAAGGCAATTCCGTCGGATTCCGAATCGCAGTGCAGGGGACAAACTGACCATCGATCTCAATACCTTCGGGTTTAGCAGCGATCGCACCGTCAAAGAGTCCATGCGTAGAGTCATGTTTGAGAAGATAGGCGAGGTTATCAGAAGGAACTAGATCGTTGATTCCGACAATCTCGATTTCGGGATGCTTGGCAGCAACGCGAACCACTAATCGTCCAATTCTGCCAAATCCATTAATACCAATTCTGAGCTTAGCCATATTTTGCTTATCCAGCATATCCATAGTGCTTCGCGATTATGCTAACCCAAGTTCTATAGTCTAAAAACTCCAAAATCTGAATATGTCAGAGCTTGAATATAAATATAGCGATCTCTTTATTATAGGATTACTAATTTTTAAATGAAAATAAACGAAACTTATCTACGAAACAAATTTTTGATTTTCTGATTTTGCTTGAAATACAGCGCTAACTCTCAGTGTAAATACTAAAATTGCAATACAGTAAATACAAATCAACTAGGATGACAAAGATTATGTCTCGTTTACCTCTTGCCTTAGCAACCGCCTTTAGCCGCCGCAACGCCCTCAAGATTATTAGCGGTCTTCACAACTTCGATCGCAACTCCGTGAAAATGGTCGTGCAAGCAGCCGATCGCGGTGGTGCAACATTTGTAGATATCGCGGCTGATGCTGAATTAATTGCGATCGCTAAGGCTAATTGCTCCTTACCCATTTGTGTTTCCGCAGTCGAAGCTCACAAGTTGGCTGAAGCAGTTGCCAATGGCGCAGATCTAGTTGAAATCGGTAACTACGATAGCTTCTATGCTCAAGGTCGGATTTTCACCGCCGATGAAATCATTGCTCTAACCGCAGAAACCAGAGCTTTATTGCCTCACACTGCGATTTCCGTCACCGTTCCTCACACTTTACCCCTCGATGAGCAAGTTACCCTCGCTGAGAAACTCGAAGCGATCGGTGCTGACATCATCCAAACTGAAGGCGGTACAAGCTCGGCTCCAACCCATGCAGGTGTCCTTGGCGCGATCGAAAAAGCATCACCTACGCTCGCTGCTGCCCATGCCATAAGCCGCGCAGTTTCTATCCCCGTAATGTGCGCTTCTGGTTTGAGCAATATCACTGCACCAATGGCGATCGCTGCGGGAGCATCGGGTGTTGGTGTTGGTTCCGCAGTTAACCAATTGAATGATGTGGTTTCGATGATTGCCACAGTTCGCGCCCTTAGAGAATCTTTGGGAGAAGCGATCGATAGCAATGTTGCTAATCAAGCCATTGTGTAATCAATGTTTGCTTAATTTCTAGTAAGCAAATTAGCCCAATCAATCAACTAAAAGGCGATCGCTATGAATTTTCTAAAAGTTCAAGGCGATCGCCTTTCTCATAAAATCAGTAACTTCAAAGCGACAATGAAAAAATCAGATATAGCTGTTTTCAAATGAGTACATACTCATTTGAAAACCAAAAATCAGACTCAGTAAAGTTTTTTAGTTTTCATTTTGCTTACGGCAAAATGAAAACTACTATAGTATTAGGACTTACGCAAAAATGACTTAAAACCCTTATTTCACGGTAGGGGCAATTCATGAATTGCCCCTATATTTCGTTCTTTTGCGTAAATCCTAAGTATCTTAATCATGATGGTCAGTAGTTGTAGTTTGAATTTGAGAGCGAACTTCTTGCAAGATTTTACCTAACATGTTTTTCCCAGAGCCGTCAGCTCCGCAGCCCCAATAGTAATCCCCAGGAGCATTTTCTACAATCTCTTCATTTCCTGTAGAGATCAAGAGCGATTTTAATTGGGGATGGGTTTGGAATTTCTTCAACACCGCTCTACGCATCACATCATCTTTGATTGCTTCCCAATCATCTCGAAGTGGAACTGAGCGACTGCGTCCCAAATTTGCCGCTGTTTTGGGATCAGGAGCCTGACGTATTTTTTCTTGATAAGTTTTGTCTAAAAATTTTTGAGCTTGAAAATAATGTTCAGTAGTTCGCCACCATTGACCGTCCAATTCAATCCCAAAAGGAGCAAAGTTAGAGAACTCTGAATAAGCTTGGTTAGTACTATAAAAGTAAATGGTCATAATCTCCTTGAATTAAAGACTGATGTTACGTGGAACCCTCATCCCCTTATCCCGCAGGAGAAGGGGAGCAAAACCCATATTATTTTCTTGTTCCCCTCTCCTGCGGGAGAGGGGCTAGGGGTGAGGGCTTTACAAACTTCCACGTAACATCAGTTAAAGAATTGAATTAGTACATGGTAAACAAATTGTAAAGGAGCTTCCTATGCCTAATTCACTTACTACTTCTACTGTACCACTATGTAATTCCACAATCCTTTTGACAAATGCAAGTCCCAGCCCCAAGCCTTCATATTTACGATTGTAGCTACTATCAACTTGACTGAATGTCTGGAATAATTTGTCAATGTTGTCTGGAGAAATGCCAATACCTGTATCAATTACTGAAATCCTAATGAATGATGTATTTTCTGTAAATGAGAAGACTTTTTCATGGGTTACTTCTATGGTGATATGCCCATTATCTGGAGTGAATTTCACAGCATTTTTGAGTAGATTAATTAAAACTTGGAAAATTCGTCGCTCATCCAACATCAGGTAGGGGAGATTGGCGGGAATCTTTGCTACAAGCTGAATCCGCTTTTGGAGGGCTTCTTGATGGATATATTCTAAACTAGTTCGGCAAACTGGAGCGATCGGCGTTAGGTCAAGTTGTAATTTAAACTTTCCTGCTTCTATCGATGCCAAATCAAGAATGCTATTAATTAGACTTAGTAAATGATTTCCGCTATTGTTAATAATTTGTAAAGCTTCTATTTGCTCTGGATTGACTAGCCCAAAAAATTCTTGACTCAAACATTCTGCAAATCCTAGAATTGCATTAAGCGGAGTGCGTAGTTCGTGGCTAACTATCGCTAGGAATTGGTTTTTGAGATATGTTTCGTTATCATCTTGTTTTTGAGAAGTATGAGTTGACAATGCTATAGCGATTGAGGTGAGAAGTTGCTCGCGACGAAATGGTTTAACTACATATCCTAATGGATTAGTTGATTGAGCGCGTTTTAATGTTTCTGCATCTGAGAAGGCAGTTAGGTAAATAATGGGAACATCATAGAAGGATTGAGTAAATTGGGCTACATCGATACCATCTATTTCACCTTTAATCTGAACATCTAGTAGGACTAGATCTGGAGCATGTTCAACGATTTTTTTGATTGCTGTCTCGCCATCAGAGGCGATCGCCTTAATGATATAGCCTTCATCTCGAAGTATTTGACTAATATCCTGAGCCACAAGGCTCTCATCTTCAACGATTACTACTTGAAAGCTCAATGTCTCAGACCCACTTAATAATCAGAAGTTTGCAAATATTTGAACAAAATATGCGTCAAATATTTAAAATATTTAAAAAATAATGTTATTTAAGTTTTTAAAATGTAAGATTATGTCGTTAAGTATATAGAGTTTATATTGATTTAACAATCTAGGTTTAACTTTTATAAAAATGGTAATCCTAAAGAAGTGCCGCATGAAGCGCGGCACTTCTTTAGGATTACTGTAAAATTTAGTAGACAGTTTTTTTATACTAGGGGTGATGGAAGATAGGAAACTTTATCTGAAATCTCGATCCGTTATGGCTATCATAGGTAAGTTCTCCTTCTAGTTGCTCAGTTAAGCCATACATTAAGTGCATTCCCATGCTATCAGTATGCCTCAGGTTAAGTTCATCTGAGATTCCTATGCCACTGTCAGATACCGTTAAATGATACTGAGATTCTACCTGAATTAATTGAATATTTATTTCACCAGAGCCTTGGGGAAAGGCATGTTTTAAAGCATTAGATATTAATTCATTGATGATTAGACCGAGAGGAATTGATTGGTCTAGAGGTAAGGAAATATTGCTAACTTCTAGTTTGCGTTGTATATTGGCAGATTTACTACCATAGCATTGAAAAAGATTCGTTGTTAATTCAGAAATGTAGTCATGAAAATTGATGTTTGCTAAATCATCGTTTTGATGAAGCTGAGAATGAATTATAGCCATAGACTGAATTCGATTTTGATAATCCTCTATCAAAGCTTTCAATTCAGGTGTAGTTTTGCGAAACTGCATTCTTAACAGGCTAGACATTATTTGTAAGTTGTTCTTGACACGATGATGGACTTCTTTGAGTAATACTTTTTTCTGGTGTAATTCGTTAGCCAGTTTCAGATATAGTTTGTCTTTCTCAGCTAGTTCTGTTTGTATTTGTTGATATAGGCTTGCCTGCTGAATGGCGATCGCTAATTGATTGCTAATTTGATAAACGAGAGAAATTTCTGTGTTTTTCCAATGTCGAGGCGATGAACATTGATGAACACAGATCAGTCCCCATAATTTCTTACCATTTAGCAATGGCACAACTAAATTTGCTCTAACCTGAAATGCTGACAAAATATTGATATGACATTCTAAAAGTCCAGCATTATAAATATCGTCCACAGCCTGAAATCTGCCGCGCTGATATGATTGGGCGTATTGTTCGCCAAAACAATGGTCGTGAAATTTAATCGATACAATTGAATTGAATCCATCAGCTAAAGATTCCGCTACAAACTCGCCATCATTGTAATTAGATTCTGGGTAAAACTTGAAAATGCCCACCCGTTCAGCATGGAGAAATTGGCGAATCTCGAGTGTCGCTGTCCCGAAAATAGTATGCAAATCGAGAGTTTGGCGAATTCGCTGCATGACTTCTCTCAATAAGGATTCTCTTTCTGCCTGTTGATGGATTAGTTTCTCGACACGTTGGCGATAGCGCAGTTCAAGTTGTAATTGGATATCGGCAGTTTTGCGATCGGTAATGTCTAGAACAATGCCATGCCGAGCAATATCTCCATTTTGACGTTTAAATGAAACAATACCTTGATTCTCAATCTTTTCCAGCAAAGATGTGATTTGCAACCATTTAATCTTTCCTGATGGAGTAATAATTCGCCATTCATAGTTAAAAGATGACAGAGTCTCATCACTATACTTAGCGGCTGCAATAAACCCTGCTTTATCATCGGGATGAAATTGATCGTCAAGCCATCTAGTATTTTCAAGAGCCTGCTCAATTGTTATTTCATGTATTTTTGTGACTCCCGAACTCACATATTCAAAATAACGCGATCCGTCTGGACATTGAATCATAGTGTAAATAACACCTGGAAGAGTTTCCGCAATTCGTTCAAACCTTTTCTTGCTCTCTCGCAGAGCTGCTTCGGCGATCTTGCGATCGGTAATATTGCGGACTAACACCAAAACTTCTTCTTCGCAATAAGGAACAACCCGAACTTCTTCTTCTTGAATTTTGCCATCAACCGAAAATCTTTGCTCATAGATCTGGATAGAGTTTGTTTCTAATGCTAGTTGAACTTGCTCAACACGTTGTTGCGCTAATTCAGGCGATAGGATCTTTGATGCAGGTTTGCCGATCATGTCAGGAATATTACCAACCAAGGGAAACATAGGGTTAGCAATAATCTCTAGATAAATTCCCGATCGGTTGATCCGCATGATCAAGTCGGGAATAGCCTCAATTAAGGCTTGCTGATGGGCTTCTTTTCTTTTTAATTCCTCTTCCGATCGTTTGCGATTGGTAATGTCTTCTGCGGTTCCAATTGTTAAAAGTACTCTTCCGCGATCATCTCGACTAAAAACTGAGCTTCGACTGTAGAGCCAACGCCATTCACCATTGGCGTTTCGCATCCGATACTCCATATCAATGATTTCTCCATCAGGAGCGGTATAAATCAGTTCTAGGTTATTAGGCACTCTAACAAGATCGTCTGGATGCATCAGTCTTTGAAAGAAATCTCCTCCCATTTCTTGAACTTCTTGTGGCGTATAGCCAAGTATCGAATAAATCTCTCGGTTTGAATAAATATTTCGCTGCTCTTGAACGTTATATAGGTAAAGAATATTAGGTGATGCATCTGCAATTTTTTGAATGAATTTTTGGCTCTCTTGAAGTTTGAGTTCAACTTGCTGGCGGTCGCTTAGTTCTTGCTGTAATTGCTGATAAAGTTGATGCTCTCTCTGCAACTGTTGCTGTAGATTAGCCTCACTGCGATCGCGCTCAATGGCAATGCCAGCAGCATAAGCAGTGTTTCTAATTACCTTAATTTCTTCTAGCGAAGGCGTGAGTGTGCCGCGATAATATAAAGCAAAAAAACCTAAAACTTGTTGTCCATCACGGGCAAAGATCGGTGTAGCCCAACCAGTTCTCAATCCATTTTTTAAGGCTAAATCTTGATAGCTCTGCCAATGATGGCTATTAATATCACCAATATTTATAGTTTTCCCTGCAATATGCTTACCAAATAAAGCTTTTGCTTCTTCGATAGTAATATTGTTGATGGTTAGATTAAATTCTTCTGGCAAGTTAGGAGCCACAAGGCTATTCAATTTACCTTGATTATCAAAAACCAAAACAGAACATAGAGCATCAGGAATCTGTAGCTCAATCAGTTGAGAAAGTAAGTTAAATGTTTCTAGAGGTGAATCTCCCATCGCGATACAGCCTAGACAACGGTTTTGCATTTCCAGCAATGCGTCTGAGCGATTGTGAATGAGTTTTTGTTTTAGTTTGGATTGGGCGATCGCATTCCGAATCGTGGAGAAAATTAACTCCTTGGTGAGAGTCTCTTTAACTAGATAATCTTGCTCAATACAAGACACTGATTCCTCGCTTGATGCACTTACTAAAATTACTACAGGAATTTGCTTAGAAATCAGTTGTTGCAGAACATTTTCTCTATCTAAATTTGGCAACTCCCAGTCCAGTAAGACGCAGTCAGGAGATTCTTGAAGGAAAATTTCCAAATCTCTGGATAATGGAGATTCACATTGCTGAATTTGGTATCGATTTTTGCGATACTCTACAAGATTCGTAAAGTCAAGCGATCGCAGGTTCCTATGAAAAAGCTCTTCATAGCTATCTGTAATGATTAAAACTTGTTGTTCAGAGCTAGCTATGCGTTTGTTCATTTAACTTATTTAGGTAAGTAAGGGACGCGCAGTAAAATAGAGAAGCAGATTTTGGTGGCGCGGCGTAGCC
>CAIJEA010000697.1 GCA_903819605.1 uncultured cyanobacterium
CCGCAACTCTCTTCTGGGCTTTGCTTTTGTCCTTACATAACTGGCTAATGCTATATAAAATCAAAATTAGACCAAAAAAACTTCGCTAAACTCACCAACTTATGATAGTCTGTCTCCCTGACGGGGTTACTCCATAAATAAGTCAATGAATCGTTTCACACATAAGGAAGTGATATCTGTGAAAAACCTAACTAAGTTTTTGCTCGGCTTGACTGCATTAGGATGCATGTCAGCGATCGCAACTCCCTCTGCCAACGCTCAACCAGCCTATGGCAGCTATATAGGTGCAGGTGCTAGCTTTGGGTTTACAAGTGGCAATTCCAGTGCTGGAGAAAGCTCTCGCACCTCTGGACTTGTCGCTGCCCGCTATAAGTTTTTAGAATTCCCTGTTTCGATCAGAACTCAAATTTTGATTGGTAACAGCACCGCAGTTGTTCCGACTGTTTCCTTTGATGTACCGCTAAACTTTGACGCTGATGTTTATATTGGTGCAGGGGTTGCCTTATCTAATACAGTTGATACAACTCCTGTAGGCAATAAAAACAGCTTTGTTATCCAACCTGGTATCGATTACACCTTACCTAATAGCAATCTGGTGCTGTTTGGTAATGTGATTTTTGCCTTTGATGCCTATCGCAACTCCTCAGGCACTTCAGCAACTTCTTTACAAACTGGTTTAGGTCTAAGGTTTTAGTAAAGCTATTTTTCATAATCACTTCCTTCCAAAGACAAGCGATGTAAAACTTAGTGACGCATCGCTTGTCTTTGGCTGTTTTTCAAGAATTTGTTTAACATATAGCCACAATGCGTAGGATCGAAGCAAACCCAAAGATGAAAAGCGGCGCAATGCGCCGCTTTTCATCTTTGGGTTTAGACTGGCAACAGCTATAACAAGATGATAATATTCGTAAAACTGTCACAGGTAAGACGATGAGCGCACCAACAGCAACAAAAATCGGACTCAACACGGCTCTGCCAAGTATTCGCCGCATTCATGGCATTATCCGCGATAAGAACGAAGTCGAAATTAAACTACTGACAGGCGATCAATTGCGCGGCAAGATCGTATGGATCGACGATCAATGCATTTGCATGGACGCATCTGGTCATAAGGTCGTGATTTGGCAACATGCGATCGCCTTTATTAAGGGCTAAATTTTAAGGGTTAGGGACTTGCAATAAAATAAAGAACCGATTTTTTATGGCGCGGCTTCGCCGCGCCATAAAAAATTTGGTTCTTTATTAAATCGCAGAAACCTTAGTTAGTTTTATAGACCTGTGCGAAGCACAGGTCTATAAAATTTTATTGATGATAGTTGACCGAATAATTATGAAGGCGGAATTTTATTACAGTCAGCGTAGATATGAATGCTCGGTCATAGAACTTTGTATCAATCAAGAACATGTAAAGGAATTACGAATACGCAACCATGAAGGTGAAATTTTAGCCGTGCAACAGGGCAAAAAAACGGCTTTACGGGGTAAAAGTCGGGCTACATCTCAAGAAGTTGATATTTTAAAAAATAATTACTACAACTTAATTAAAGCTGCTGTTATTGCTTTAGATCTAGAAGAAAAGCAAAAGTTGATTAAAGATAAAGATGAGCAGATTCGATTACTAAATGCCGAGATTGCTATTTTCAAGGAAAAAGCCATTCTGTCTGAATCTGAAAGAGATGAAATAGTCCAACTTCGAGATCAAATTAAAACTCTTTCCGACCAGCAGAATATTTCGCTATTTAGTTATGATGAGCAGCAAGTCCAATCTAAACTAATTAAAAGGCTGGGGGATCTAGCTTGGCAAAATATAGAGACATCCAGTAGAAATGATCTTCTAAATGCATATAAACATAAGTATTTAGTTGAATCTGATATTTTCACCGAAAATTTTTCAGACTATAAACCTTCATGTTTATATATTGCTAGCGTGATCGAAAGAGAAATAGTGCATACTTTCTTTAAAAGTTTTTATAATTTTCTCTCTCGCTTAAATCCAACTCAAAGAGATTTTATGGTGGCAGGAGTGACGCTCAAAAATAGGGGTAAATATACGATTGGTAGCTTACCCTATCTAATTGGTAGAGAGTGGGATACTTTTAGTGATGAAGTTTTAAATCAGGAATATTTATCCAGTGAAGATCGCGAACGGCTTTACTATCACAAGGTTAACGATCAAAAAATATCTACAGGCGATCGCCAATTAGTCAATCAGTTTTTAGAAAAATGGGAGCATCCACTTTCGCGTTGGCTATTAGGTAATCAAAAAGCGGCCAGTAAAATTGACCAAATTGCTAAATTGCGTAATCTCACAGCCCATCCTATGCCAATATACAAATGGCAGTTTACAGAATTATGGTTGCTGGTAATTGGTGGCAAAACTAAAGGTGGGCGCTCTCAAAAAGGTTTGCTAAAAGAAGTGTATGAACTATAGGAATTTCCGCCTACGGGCGTAACTTTTATTTTGCTATGTTTGTGGAAGATCGCACCTTAGTGTTCGCTCTTCCACAAGCTATTTAAGATTGCTATACAGAAAAACAAATTGAAACCATTGAGATTAATCGATAATTCGATTCTTAATTCAATACTTATTTTTGACGATTTTTTCTTGCCATAAAAAATAATTAAACATTAGTAAAAATTTACTTCTTATGTCTAAAGGGTTTCAGGTTTCTCAAGCCAATAGTCTCTGGCAAGTATGGCAACAAGCCACACAAACGCATCCCGACGCGATCGCCCTCTACGATCCCCATGCTAAGCCACCAGTTAGATTGTCCTATGGTGATACTTTTGCTCTAATTAATTCCTTTGGGGCTGGCTTGCGATCGCTCGGAGTGCAATTTGGCGAAAAGGTGGCGCTGATTGCCGATAACTCTCCACGCTGGTTAATAGTAGATCAAGGAATTCTAGCGATCGGGGCAGCAAATGCTACGCGTAGCTCTCAAGCAGAACGTAGCGAATTGCTCTATATCATCGAGCATAGTGATAGTGTGGCGATCGTTGTCGAAAATCTCGCTACCCTTAAAAAACTACAGCCTGAACTAGATACATTACCCGTTAAGCATATTATTCTGCTCTCAGACGAAACACCGCCCGAAGGAGCCTATAACTTTCAGCAAATTATTGCCAAAGGTAGCAGCAAAGATTTAGGCAATCCTCCAATTCAACGTAATACTCTGGCGACGCTAATCTACACATCAGGTACTACCGCTAAACCAAAAGGCGTAATGCTTACTCATGGGAATTTCTTATTTGAAATCGAAGGGGCACAAGCAGTATTAAAGCTAAACGTAAACGAAAGAGTCCTCAGCATCTTGCCGACATGGCATTCCTACGAGCGCACCTTTGAATATTTCATTTTTTCGCAAGGCTGTACTCAGATCTATACCAACCTCCGCACAATCAAGAAAGATTTAAAAGAACATAAACCCCATTACATGGTTGCTGTGCCACGCCTGTGGGAATCAATCTATGAAGGTGTCCAGAAGCAGTTTCGCGATCAGCCTGCTAGTAAACAGCGTTTAGTAAATTTCTTCTTAAAAACTAGCCAGAAATACATCACTGCCAAGCGCATTGTTCAAGGCTTAAATGTGGAAAATCTCTATCCTTCTCTAGGTGACAAGTTAAAAGCATCATTGGTAGTTTTAGGACTATGGGCAATTCATCAACTTGGTCATAAATTGGTTTATCAAAAAGTACGCGAAGCCACGGGCGGCAATTTCAAGTACATCGTCAGTGGCGGCGGATCGATCGCTGAGCACCTCGAAGACTTCTATGAGATTGTTGGTATTGAGATTTTAGGTGGCTATGGCTTGACCGAAACCTCACCCATTACCCATGTACGCCGCCCTAATCGCAATATCCGTGGCGGTGATGGACAGCCCTTGATGCAAACTGAAACTCGCATCGTTGACTTGACAACAGGAGTCGATGTAGCCGTAGGTCAACAAGGCTTAGTCCTCATTCGCGGTCCGCAGGTGATGCAGGGCTACTATAAAAATCCTGAAGCTACTGCAAAAGCAATCAATCCTGAAGGCTGGTTTGATACAGGGGATTTGGGCTATGTCAGTAAATGGGATGACTTGATCATCACAGGGCGAGCTAAGGACACGATTGTATTGAGCAACGGAGAAAATATTGAGCCTCAACCAATTGAAGATGCTTGTATTCGTAGTGCCTATATCGATCAGGTCGTATTAGTGGGGCAAGATCAAAAACAGTTGGGCGTATTGATCGTTCCCAATCTATCCGCCCTTGAAGCTATAGGACTAATTCCTGCCGATTCAAGCTTGGTAAGCGTTTTGCCAGAGTTAAACAATTCAAAAATTCGTAATCTTTATCGTGAAGAACTAAATCGTGAAGTTCAAAATCGCCCAGGATATAGCATTAACGATCGCATTGGAGTCTTCGAGTTCTTGCCTGAACCGTTTACAATCGATAATGGTTTCCTAACGCAAACATTCAAAATACGACGTAACGTTGTATTTGAGCGTTACCAAGATATTATTGTCAAAATGTTTACCAACTAAAGAATAACTAACGCTTTGCGTTAGTTATTCTTACAAAAAACCTAACAAAAATGGAGATAAGTGTGAATTCGATTGATTTTTCTAATCAGCTTTTATTGCGTCGTACCGCCAATATCCAAGTCATTGTGACGCAACGCTGGAAAGAGGAAATGCAGCAACAACTGCAACAACAAATTGCTCAGCTTGATGCTCAATTACAGCAAGTTGATGCTCAAGGATCTCGTCAAATCAACGAAATTGAACGACAAAGCATCAAACCATTTTCAGCGGATGTGTCTAATGCGATCGAAGGTATCCGAGCTGAAGTAAATCGGGTCAAATCAGAATTACTAGAACAAAAGAATCAATTGCTGACCCAACTAACCCAAGTCCAGAATCTTGAACTAGAGCAAGAAGTCTCGCAAGGACAACTGGACAGCTATTTCCCTGCTGCCAAAGGCGATAACTTAATTGCCCAAATGCGCGTAGACATCGTTTTGCGCGATGGCATCATCGAAGATATCCGTACAGGTTTTCCTGCTGTTTAAATCTTACTTTTATCCCCCTTGCGGGGGATAAAAGTAAGTATCCGCCCACTTAACCCCAAAAAAGGCATGAACGTTCTACTGGTTTACCCACTTTTTCCAAAAACATTTTGGTCTTACGAAAAAATCCTAGAGCTAGTAAATCGTAAAGTGTTACTACCGCCTCTAGGCTTGATTACTGTTGCTGCAATTTTGCCCCAAGAATGGAACTTTAAGTTAGTCGATCGCAATGTGCGCTCAATTACTGAGGCGGAATGGCAATGGGCGGATATGGTCATTCTGTCGGCAATGATTGTCCAGAAAGATGATTTGCTCTCTCTGATTAAAGAAGCAAAACGCCGTGGTAAAAAGGTTGCTTGCGGCGGACCCTATCCCACTTCGATGCCTGAAGATCCTCAAGCCGCAGGTGTAGATTACCTGATTTTGGACGAGGGCGAAATTACTTTGCCCATGTTTGTTGAGGCGATCGCTAAGGGTGAAACCAGTGGTATTTTCAGAACCAGCGAAAAACCTGATGTTACGAGTACACCCGTACCACGCTTTGATTTATTAGAATTTGATGCCTACGACTCAATGTCGGTGCAGTTCTCTCGTGGTTGCCCCTTCCAATGTGAATTTTGCGACATTATCGTACTGTATGGACGTAAACCACGCACTAAGACTCCTGCTCAGTTACTCGGCGAACTCGACTATTTATATAGCCTAGGCTGGCGACGTGGGGTGTTTATGGTCGATGACAACTTCATTGGTAATAAGCGCAATGTGCGATTACTCTTGCTCGAACTGAAGGAATGGCAAAAAGAACATGGCTATCCCTTCCGATTCAATACCGAAGCTTCCATCGATTTAGCCGCCGATCAAGAACTCATGGATCTGATGGTGGAATGCTATTTTGATGCGGTGTTCCTCGGTATCGAAACTCCCGATGAAGATAGCTTACAGATGACCAAGAAGTTTCAAAATACCAGATCATCGTTGCTGGATTCCGTGGAAGCGATTACTAAAACGGGGATTCGCGTCATGGCAGGATTCATCATCGGCTTTGATGGTGAGAAAAAAGGAGCAGGCGATCGCATTGTGAGATTTGCCGAACTGACAGGTATTCCTACAACGACATTCGCGATGTTGCAAGCTTTACCCCATACTGCA
>CAIJEA010000698.1 GCA_903819605.1 uncultured cyanobacterium
GCTATAACCAAATACGTTTAAGACATAAAACCCAGAAGGGATTTGAGGCGCTTAACGCCGCAAATCCCTTCTTGGTTTTTACTTGGGGTTATAGCGATAAGCCATGGTTTTGGTGTGGTAATGTGCTGCGCTATGTGCTTCCCGCTTCTTCTAGTTTTAGGATTTATATACAGACGTAAGCTTCCGTTTTCTAGGTTTTATTACTGCGATTACTATACAATTGACTCAGAATCACTATATCTGAGCAAAAATGCTAGAGCGTGCAGCGTGCAAAGTCTACCTGCGCTATACATAACATTGCCTGTAAATTAATTAGAGGGGCGATCGCCATGCCAGCCAAAGTATTAGATGGACGCTACAAACTGATCAAACAGATCGGTGCAGGAGGATTTGGGCATACATTTATTGCTAGGGATATGCGTCGCCCAGGATCGCCACCTTGTGTGGTCAAGCAGCTTAAGCCTGCTAGTGATGATCCTAACTTTATTCGTGAGGCACGGCGGTTGTTTAATACTGAGGCTGAAACCCTAGAGAAACTGGGGAGGCATGACCAAATTCCGCAATTACTTGCCTATTTTGAGGAAGATAAGCAGTTTTTTTTGGTACAAGAATTTATTGAAGGGCGATCGCTACATGATGAACTCAAAGCACCATTACCAGAAGCTTCAGATCTAGACAATGAGCCTCAAGATAAAATTCTTGCAGAACTCCAAAACATTGGTGCTCCTACCAGAGACAAACAAATATCCGAAGTTGAAGTGCTTCAAATTTTGAAGAATGTCCTTGAAGTTTTAGAGTTTGTGCATTCCGAAGGTGTGATCCACCGCGATATTAAGCCAGACAACTTAATTCGCCGTAAAAAAGATCGAAAAATTGTATTGATTGATTTTGGCGCAGTGCGAGCAATGCAAGATGCTAATACGCAACTGACTGCCAATGAAAATGGGGAATCTCGTTTTACAGTAACCATTGGCACACCTGGTTATATGCCAAGTGAGCAATGTGCAGGGAGACCAACATATAGCAGTGATATCTATGCGTTAGGAATGGTAGCAATTAAAGCGCTCACAGGCTATGCACCTACGGATATACCTAGCGATCCCGCAACAGGTGAACTAGTCTGGCGTGATAAAGCTCAGGTTAGCAACGGTTTAGCAATGGTATTGACACGCATGGTTCGCTACCACTATACGCAACGATACCAGTCAGTACGGGAGGTCAATCAAGGTATTGCCACATTTGCCACTATGACTGAAGTTGAGCGACAAGCCACCACTAGCAAGATTGTCAGATCGACAATTTTAACCAGTACTAGTCAGTTAGCTTCCTCTAGCTCTGCTGCAAGTAATATATCTAATAGTTCATCAACTCGTCGTAGAACAGTCACTAATAATGCACCTGCTAGTGCTAATTCAGGAGTTCTATTTCTGTTTGGCGGTCTTTTAGCAGTAGTAGCGGTAATAGCAGCTTTTGCTCTTCCTGCAATGATGCGAAATAAGCAAACATCTGTAATTGTTAATAATCCTCCAGTTGCCCCTATTCAGACAACCTCAACCGAAGCTAGTCCAAATGTTATTCCAGCCTCTAATGAGCCTGTTAATCAGACTATAAATTTGGAAGCAAATAAGGAGTCTTTGATTATTCCTAATAAAATTTCTGGTAGTGCTACTCATACTTATACAGTCCAAGCCAAGTCTGGACAAATTCTCAGTGCTGCAATTACAGGTAACGGACTATCAATAACTGTTCTGAATTCTCAAGGTCTAGCTTTACCTGATGCTGCGAACGTTGCGAGCGTCGATGTGCCGATTACAACAGACGGTGCTTATTCAGTGCAATTAAGGAGTATTGCAGGGAATACTGAAGTTCCTTATCAATTAAAACTAGGTCTTAAAGATAAGACGATCGCTCAGCCGACTTCTACTCCATTAACTTCTCCATCGGTTTCGCCAACTCCAACAACAGGAACACCAGTTGCAACTCCGACTCCAACTCAATCAGCGCCACCACCTCAAATAGAAATTAAAGTTAGAAATAAGTAAGTAGCTATAGCGGTTTTTGAATTACGCTAAGGTGCTTATGTCAGGTTAACGAGCTTGTGGAAGAAATTTGGGCTAAAGTAGACAATAAGTGGTCTGCGGTTTAATAAAGAACCCGATTTTTTTGGCGAGGCTCCGTCGCGCCAAAAAAATCGGTTCTTTGTTTTACTGCAAGTCCTTAAGTGTAAATTTTTTGATTTTGACCTTATGTTTTTGGAAAAGTTTACGATTATTGTCTTACTTGCGATTGCGGCTAATCTAGATAACCTCGGTGTTGGTATTGCCTATGGATTGAGAGGACGCTATATATCTCTTGTCTCAAATTTAACCATTGCATTAATTTCAGGGATCTTAACCCTTGCTGCAATGTTATTTGGTAAATGGCTAGAAACATTTTTGTCTGCAAGATTGGCAAATGACATGGGTGCTTTCCTGATCATTGGTGTTGGAGTCTGGGTATGCTGGGAGTCTATTATTTTCCCAATCTGCCTAGTGATATATAAGTCTCTCCAGAAAGCTAAAAGAGGGAATAAGTATAGTCTCAGAAGTCAGCTAAGCCCATCTTTGTGGTTTCCACTATCCTATTTAATTAGAAAGAAAAATCAAACTCAAAAAAAGAAAGGTATAGGAAATTTCGAGAGTAGTAATTTCGAGAATAATATCGCACCTAAAATTGAGACATACTTAACGGGTTACTATCCCGTGCAATTCCGTGAGACGATTTTATTGGGGATTTCTCTTTCACTCAATGCGATCGCTGGAGGTCTGGGCGCAAGTTTATCTGGGTATGATGCGACACTAACTTCTATTGCAATTGGATTATTTAGTTATATAACTATTTCTCTTGGACAGAACCTGTCGAGAAAGTACTTTAACAAACTAATTGGAACACTTTCACAGCAAATTTCTGGGTTACTTTTGATTGGGATCGGAATTTATGAAATGTTGTTTTAAGGTGATTTCCGAACTAGTTTTTTAGCCAACCTACTCCTACTCCTATCAACAGCAATAGACCCATTGCTAAACGATACCAGACGAAAAGCCACGTACTATGCTTTTCTAAATAGCGCAAAAGTCCAAAAATTGCTAAAAATGCAGAAATACTAGCAGATGTTAGTCCTAGCAAGAGAATTAGCCAACCATGTAGATCTAAACCTGCTTTTAAAAGGGTAGCAATTTCCACTGCTCCTGCAAGGATAATCGTTGGTAATCCCAATAGAAAAGAGAATTTTGCCGCAGTTTCGCGATCCATTTGTAAAAAGAGGGCTGCTGTAATCGTTGAACCTGAACGAGATACCCCTGGAACGAGAGCAAAGGCTTGAGCAACACCAACTAAAACACCATCAATTAAAGTTAACTTCTCAAAATCACGTTTTCTTTGTCCCCATTTCTCAGCGATCGCCAGTAACAATGACATAACGATTGAAGCAATTCCAATAGTTACTAAAGTTCGTAAAGGGGAGTTACAAGCATCAAGGGTTTTCTTTAATAAAATGCCTGCGATCGCGATGGGAATCGTACCAACAATTAAGCCTAAAAGTAGACGAAAGGATCTAGACATATAGTCACGCCTTGCGATCGCCCTATAGGAATTACCAAGTAATTGTGTAACATCTTGCCAAAAATAAGTTAAGACTGCGGTTAAGCTTGCCAGTTGCATTGCTGCCGAAAAAGCCGATCCAGGATCTGGTAGACCTAGAAAACTAGGGACTATTCGTAAATGGGCAGTGCTACTTATAGGTAATAATTCAGTGATACCTTGAACTATACCGAGAATGATAATACCAATCCAGTCAATATTTACAAAATCAAGGTTAACTGCGCCATTATCAGCGCAAACAGCCGCACCAATCAATAAAGAGTGAAACATAAAAAATATAGGAATTCTCACATCGGAGATAGGATATAGAGCATCGTGCATTTTGACTACAGCGAAATACAAAGTCAAAAACATGACTGAGATCGCTTATTAATTAGTAGGTCTGTTTTGTGAAGCCCTGCTAATTACTGCATTGGGTATTATAACTATCACTACGTTATTTGGTTAAAATATAAATCTTTAAAGAGAGTTGCAGTGCTTATCGCTGCAACTCTCTTTAAAGATTTATATGTTGTCCTCATATAATCTGGAAATCTTTATAAATGATTAGTTGCCCCGTGCTTGACTTACATTCATCAGTAGTTACACAATAGATTCGATAAAAAAATCAAGTATTAACTTGTTGCTAGATATTAGCTTAAGACTTAGAGGTATCGCGTGGGAAAAAATAAACATCGAAGAAATGAATACAACGTAAATATTCCAAATGATGTAAATTTTCCACCTAAACCACTTCAATCAAATAGTTCTGTCAAAATAGCTTTTAGTTTAATTACAATTGCTACAGTTTCTGCATTATCTGGAGCGGCGATCGCTAAAATTCTAGCTAGTAAGCCTCTCAGTCATACTTCGCTAGCACATAGTACTGATGCAATTACGGGTATAGTCCCAGCAAAACTAGATCGACCTGTAAACATTTTAGTATTGGGAACTGACAACTCAGGTAGTACCAATCCTAGCAATGTGATTAAACGAGACGAGGCGTTGGCAGGCAATACTGACACGATGCTTTTAGTTCGCTTACTACCTAAAAACCATGAGGTGAATGTTCTTTCAATTCCAAGAGACACATTGGTTAATTTAAATGGAATAGGTATCGATAAAATTAATGATGCCAACGTCCAAGGAGGAACAGCTTTAGCTGCGGAATCTGTCAGCCAATTGTTGAATAATATTCAGATCGATCGCTATGTAAGACTTGATACCAAAGGATTTATTCAACTAGTAGATGCCTTAGGAGGCATAGAAGTTAATGTCCCGAAGCAAATGGATTATGTAGATCGATCGCAAAAATTACAAATCCATTTCTCATCAGGCAAACAAAAACTCAACGGTCAGCACTTACAAGAATACGTCAGATTTCGTCATGATGAGTTAGGTGATATTGGTCGCGTTCAGAGACAACAATCAGCATTAAAAGCTATCTTTGCCACACTCATTCAGCCTGAAAATATTGGTAAAGCTCCTAAGATCCTAGAGGTCGCACAAAAAAATGTAGATACTGACTTAGCAATTGGTGAAATGCTAGCAATTTATAACTTACTGACAGAAGTTAAGCGCCAAAGCATTCATATGTTTATGTTGCCTGGAAGGTTTAGCCGCGCAGATGAATATCCACTTAGCTATTGGATTGAAGATGTCGATGCTACTAGTACTATTCTGAGTAGGTTCTTTGATGTCACGACATTAGATTCATCACAAGCAAGTAATACTAATAGTAAAATTCGTGAAGGAATAGTTAGCAACCGTAGTCAGATTCGTATTGCGGTTGTTACTACTTCCCAACAATCAGCGATCGCTAACAGAATGATTAGCCAACTTCAAAAACTCGGATTTCATGGCGCGTATATAAGCGATCGCGATATAAACATGAGTACTGAGGATCTACTAACCACTCAAGTAATTGCAGAACAAGGTAATCCTGAAGTTGCTCAAGTTATACAGCATGAACTAGGGATAGGACAGGTTCAAGTCTCTGCAACTGGTGATATCACATCGGATGTCACGATTGTAATTGGCAAAGATGCTGCTAATTGAGATGAAAGTATATGGAATTGATTTTACGAGTGCACCTAGTAGAACTAAACCGATCGCCTGTGTAGAGGCACAGATTGAAGCAGATGTTCTCAATATTGAGAAGTTCCATCAATTTGTAAGCTTTCCATCATTTATGGACTTCCTTCAGCGATCGCCATCTTGGATTGCAGGAGTAGATTTTCCCCTTGGGCAACCTCGTAAACTGATCGAGAATTTGCAATGGGGAAAAACATGGGCAGAGTATGTAAGCTTAGTGGGACAAATGACCAAGCAGGAATTTGTCGAAACTTTAAATCAATATCGTCAAGGTCGAGAGATGGGCGATCGAGAGCATTTACGACAGACCGATCGGATCGCAGGTGCGATTAGTCCGATGAAAGTCTATGGTGTACCCGTTGGCAAAATGTTTTTTGAAGGTGCACCGAGATTGCTCAAAGCTGGGTTTAGTATTCTACCTTGTCATCCAACCGCCGATCCTCGTATTGTGCTTGAGATATATCCCGCATTGGTTTCTAGAAAATTGATTGGTAGACAAAGCTATAAGTCTGATGATAAGCGTAAACAAACTGCGGCAATGAGACATTTTCGCCAAGAAATTATTAATCAACTGAAATTGCCTATAGCAAAAGAAAAATATGACTTTTTTATTCAAATCAGTGACCATCTTACTAGGGAAGCTGAGCAAGATAATTCAGGTGACACCTTAGACGCAATACTTGCGGCAATCCAAACAGCTTGGGCATTCCGACAACCAAATTATGGAATTCCCGAAACCTGCGATCGCCTTGAGGGATGGATTTGCAATTTATAAAAGAAAGAATTGCTTAGCGATCCCAATCTTTTATAAATCAGCGATCGCGTTTCTCATCAAATCCTTGATAAAAGGAACATCTTGCTGCGTCAAATCCCACAAAGTATTGAGATCGACTTCCAAATAACCAAACATCAAGCTATCTCCAATACCTGTTAAACGTCGCCAGTTAATTTGTGGATATTGATCCATAAAACTTATAGGCAATCTTTTTGCAGTTGCGCCAATCAACCCAAGTGCACGTTCGATCGCAAAAATAGTCTTTTGATCGCGACTAAACTCTAAAAAATCTATTCCCTCTACAAACGACTCGGCGGCGGCGATCGCTTCTAAGATGTCTTGTATTTGTACTTCAAGACGATGGTTATTATTTTCTATTTGGGCAGGAATACTCATTTCATCTTTTCCCATTAGCTTTTTGCCCTCAAAAAAACTAGTTTAACATTCAGTTACATGTGTTTATAATCTGTTTCACAGATATAGTTATAGCCAAGTAGGTTAAGACACTAAACTCAGAAGATAGTTGCGGCGCAAAGCGCCGCAACTATCTTCTGAGTTTTGCTTTTGCTCTAACATAACTGGCTACTGCTATAAATATGAGGTGATGTGTCATCGTAATATTTACATTATTTGTTTGCGAAAATTAACGATATTGCCAATAACGGCGATCGCTGGTGGCGTAAAGTGATTATCCTGTACCAACTTGACAATGTTACCCAAACAGCCAATTAATTCTGACTGATCGGAGCGTGTTCCCTGCCGAATTAAAGCTACAGGCGTAGATTCAGGTAATCCAGCTAATATTAACTTAGTAACGATTCCACTTAAATTGTGTAATCCCATATATACAACAATCGTCTCGGCTCCTTGCGCGATCGCTGTCCAATTGATCTGAGGACGATATTTACCTGAAGACTCATGACCAGTGACAAAAATTACGGACGAGCTAAAATCACGATGGGTGAGCGGAATCCCTGCGTAGGCAGGCGCAGCAATGCCTGACGTAATCCCTGGAACAACCTCAACGGAAATTCCTGCGGCTTGTAAATCTGCTAACTCTTCACCACCACGACCAAAGATAAATGGATCTCCCCCCTTTAAACGCACAACAATTGCATGTTCTTGAGCTTTTTCAATCAATAGCTGAGTGGTTTCCTCCTGTAGTAATGAGTGGTTGCCACGCCGCTTTCCTGCATGGATTTTTTCCGCGATCGGATTAATCATCGCAAGAATCTCGTCACTTACTAATGCATCGTAAAGCACCACATCGCAGGTTTCTAACAATGCTTTTCCCTTGAGGGTCATTAAACCTGCATCACCAGGTCCTGCCCCAACTAGATAAACTTTACCTAATGAGGACTTTTGAGTTTGTGTTTGTGAACCTATACATGTAGTTATATTTATCATTCGTCAATTATTGAGCAAGTCATTTAGCTAGTTTGTTCAGCATCGAGAGCCTGCAAGTAGTTTTGAAAACTTCAAAATACCTACTGGGTAATAATTTCATGATAGTTTAGGTGACTTGTTGTTTACAGAAAGTCACTTTTTAAAGTTATCGATAGATGACTTCGTAACGACTTTACTTTCTGGGTTATTATGATGTCTCACGCCTTTACATACAGCTTATGTGGTTTCCCTATCTCTTGCTTGCGATCGCCTATTTGTTAGGATCTTTCCCAACAGGTTACCTTGTCGGACGGATGGCTGGGCTTGATATTCGTCAACATGGCTCAGGCTCAACAGGGGCAACTAATGTATGGCGTAATGTCGGCAAGTTTGCAGGAATTAGTGTATTTGCGATCGATTTCGCTAAAGGATGTGCAGCCATTTATATGATGCAGCAAGCTAACTGGTTACAAACAAGTCTCAGACTCACAGCCCCTAATATTTCTACTGATAACCTGTCTCTTTTTGTAATTGGAGCAGGTATGTTGGCTTTAATTGGTCATAGTCGCCCAGTTTGGTTAGGGTTTAAGGGTGGTAAGTCAGTGGCAACTGGTGTAGGTATTTTGTTTATGTTGAATTGGATGGCAGCGATCGGAGCATTTAGCCTCTGGTTGATGACAATGGTGGTATGGCGTACAGTCTCCATTAGTTCCATCAGTGCAGCCTCTGTTGCCCCAGTTTTGATTTGGATGCTGCAAGCAAATAAGACCTATTCAATATTTGTAAGTGTCGGATGTATATTTGTAATTTGGCTGCATCGCTCTAATATAGAACGCATACTCAAAGGTA
>CAIJEA010000699.1 GCA_903819605.1 uncultured cyanobacterium
CACCTAAAATACGATCTATTTCTAGGGGATGTCCGATGCTTTCATGGATTTGCAGCAACATTTGATCGGGAGCCAAGACTAGTGCTGTAGTTTCTGTGGGGCATTCATCGGCAGATAGTAGTTCGACGGCTTGTTCGCCAACAATTTTTGCTCTTTGCAAGATTGAGTCACGATCAAATACTTCTACACCTATTTGATTGCATCGAGCGAGTTGTCCATTATCGCCACGCCTCTGGATAACCGCACCATCTTGAGCTGTTGCCGCATAGTCTGTGGCGATCGCTAAAAATTTTTGATAAATATCAGAACCATTACTACTTACAAATTTCGTTTCCATTTCAGTGACGACTGCATAGGCACTGGTTTTGACAATTTGATCGGAAACCTTTAATGCGTCGCAAATTTCGATTAAGAGTTCATTGATCTCTTTGGGCGCGATCGCATTCGCTGGTTTTAGAAATGGAGAGAAATATTGTCCAATCGCTTTTGGTCTTTGGGCAACTGTAAAGCGATGGACAGCCCATGAAGATGCATTTTTTGCTTGCTGATAGGCTCTCTCGGCAGTGAGTTGAATATTTGCTAAATCAAGATGATTGGTACTAGCGTAGCCAAACTGACCATTGGCTAAAACTTCAATCATCACCCCATGGGATACGCTACGTCCATTAGACTGTGGGTTGCGATCGCGCACATAACGAGTCGTAGTAACTTCTTTGACTTCGCGTAGACCGATCCACTCGGCAAGTGGTAAGTCAATATGAGATAAAGCAGCTTTTAAATCAAATTGCATGGAGGCTGTAATTCCTTGAGGATTTCGACATAATATCCAAAAAATTCAAGATTCGCTCCGCGAATCTTGAATTTTTTGCTATTGATAAGCGGGTGATGGGATTCGAACCCACGACATTCTCCTTGGCAAGGAGATGCTCTACCACTGAGCCACACCCGCATTTAGCGGTCAATTGCATTTAGCGCTTTACTAATATGACAAATATTAGGCTTAATGTCAACTGTTTTTTGAAATCTCTAAAGTATCAGGAGCGCTTAGCGCTCCTGATACTTTATTTAGTATTTGAAGCCATTCTTACGGGTATGAATCGCTGATTCACCTTCACGTAGGCGATCGCCTGCGGAAATAGTCGCCAAAATGATTGTATGGTCGCCAGCATCAAGGCTGCCTGTGACAGTCGCATCAAGATAAGCGATCGCATCAACTAGGTAGGACTGACCACTAGGAGCAATTGCCGTCTCCAGACCGTCAAAGGGATCGACATCTGGCGCAAACCCTTTAGCAAAATGTCCAATGATTTTACCCTGACCTTTTTCAGCAATATTGATTACAACTGGACTACCGACTGTCAAGAACGACTCAATCGGTCTACCTTTGCCGACAATGATAGTTACCGAGGGCGGATTAAAGCCAGACTGTTGTACCCATGAGGCTAGCATGGTGGCTGTCTTGCCATTTTGTTGAGATGTAACAACAAACAAACCGCTCGGGATAGCGCCGATCGCTGCGCCTAGTTGTTCATTTTGAGAAATTGTATCGGTCATGCTTTAGTCAATTAATTAAGATACTTGCTTTAGCTTACAAGTTTAGAGGAG
The DNA here is from genome assembly GCA_903819605.1 of uncultured cyanobacterium. Lineage (GTDB taxonomy): Bacteria > Cyanobacteriota > Cyanobacteriia > Pseudanabaenales > Pseudanabaenaceae > Pseudanabaena. Next base: position 1,606 of record CAIJEA010000699.1, read on the forward strand.
TGCAAATTAAACATCCTCCCAAAACATTTAAGGATGTCGGCTTAGCCAACATCCTTAAAAACAACGTACTAAATGTAAAAATACTAGACGTAAGCTGTCTGGAAACCCCACCAGAGTAGGAATCCGATCGCACTCAATACGACAACGCTAGAAAGCATAATTGATAGAGGGCTATCAGCATTTTCAAACTTCATGATGCCGCGATTAAAATCTGACATATAAGCAAAACCTAACTAGATGATTTAGATTACTTAATCAAAACAATCTATTTATAGCTCAACTTTGATTGAAATCGCGTAAAAGTAACAAAATATCTGGGAATAAGTGCTTAAAGATAATAAATTACCTATGCTCGAATGGCTTCGCATTTTTTGGTTACCTTCTAAACCTGTAAAAAAACTAAAAGAACTACCGCAAAATGCAGGCGTGTATTACATAACAGCGCTATGGATTGTGCTGTATGTTGGCAAAGCTAAGAACTTACGCAGTCGCTGGAAACCGTCACATCATCGATACCAACAGTTTAAACTGTTGCATCCATTTGGGAGATTACACTATAAAGTTTTGTCAATTAACCAGCTAGATTCCTATGAAAAATCTGAGATTCTAAGATTGCGCCCTAGGTGGAATGGTACAGCTAGAGTCACATTTTGGGATTTACTACGTTTATTTCTAGTTGTTTGGGGGCGCGTGATTATCTACGTTTTATTGTTGCTGTTAGCGATCGCTGCTCTTATTTATTTGCTATTACAGTCCTAGATCATCGGCGATTTTCAGTAAGACTAGCTGTCGGTCTATAAGTCTATAGCAATCCTAAATGAGTCATGAGAAACAGAATCTTAGTAGCAAGGGGCTTAAGCCCCTTGCCTTTCTCACAAATGATTGAGGAATGCTATATAAGATGAGATGAGCGAAGTCGAAGCCTAATGCTAAACTCACAAATGTTGATAAGTGCCATACATGGGTAGCGAGGGGAAGGTGTTTGCGATAAATGTACAGCATACTCATTTTCTTCATTACACTAGTAAGTAAAATAAAATTTGAACTGGTTGTCCTTGTTTGTCTCCTAAAAAGTGATATTTTTTCTTTCTAAATTGACCATCCTACAGAGGTATTTATGTTGATAAAACTTATTTTAGTTTTAATTGCTATTGGCTATGTCTTCGGAGCCGTGAAATTTTTACAAGGATTTCGCCGCACTGACTTTTCTGGTAATCAGATAGGTCTAGCACTGCTCTGGCCAGTCCTCTTCGTGATGAATGGCAATTATCGCAAAAACTTCTTCAAAGCACTTAAAGGCTCCTAATGACTTGGTGGAAAAGACTCAGGGCGAATCCCGTTGCTTGGATTGGAATTACAATTTTGACGATTTTTTACGCATCAGCTATATTTGCTGACTTCGTCGCACCCTATGGTGTCAATGAACAAATAAAAAATGGTGCTTTACTACCACCAACGCAAATATATTGGCACGATCGTCAAGGTCAATTTATTGGCGCTCATGTCTATCCCACTACGCAAGGAAAAGTCGATCTCGAAACAGGCGATCGCGCCCTCATTGTTGACTACACTAAACCCTCACAAATTCAACTCTTTCATGATGGACATCTATTTAGAACCACTGGCGAAGGTAAACTAAACCTATTCGGAACCGATGAGCAAGGGCGGGATCAGTTGACTCGCCTACTATATGGAGGAAGGATTAGTTTACTGATCGGCTTTATCGGTACAACTATTTCCTATGCGATCGGTTGTACTGTTGGTGGTATCTCAGGCTATATTGGCGGTTGGCTTGATGTGATCTTGATGCGTTTTGTCGAAATTCTAATGTCAGTTCCCTCAATTTATTTATTAGTAGCATTAGCTGCAATTTTGCCACCACAGATCAGCAATACTCAACGGTTCGCGTTAATCATTGCGATTATTTCTTTCGTATCATGGGCTGGCTTAGCAAGAATCATTCGTGGGCAAGTACTGTCCATCAAAGAACAAACTTTCATTCTGGCGGCTCAAGCATCAGGAGCCAGCACGTTGCGAATTATTGTGAATCATGTTTTGCCTCAAACCATCACCTTCATTATTATTTCCGCCACCCTCGATATCCCCCGGTTTATTGTCGTTGAAGCGGTCTTAAGCCTTGTTGGATTAGGGATTCAGCCACCAGATCCATCATGGGGTAATATGTTATCTTTATCTACTAACGCTTCGATTGTGATTCTTCAACCTTGGCTTGTGTGGGCTCCTGCATTAGCGATCGTGTTGACTGTACTATCATTTAATCTCTTAGGAGACAGTTTGCGTGATGCCCTTGACCCAAAAAACGTTAGGCAATAAGCTTTAGGCAGAATACTCTAACAGGTTTAAGGTTTAGAAAAACCATGATAAATAGTGGTTTCAGTATCAGTTTTTTTAAGCAGTGATTTTTAGAATGATCTCAGATTGTAGCACCCTAAGAATTTTCAAAAAGTCTTAAAATATGTCGCCAAAATGCTCATGCAATTAGGTAGTATGAGATGAGGGTCTAGACTATTTTGTATTTTCGATGACGGGTTTTTGCTCTTTCGTCATGTCAATCTGAAAGTTAGCATCAGCAAAATAGGAGTATATTCAGCGTGCAGTACTTAGCGGAACTTCAAAAAACTCAAGCAGCTTTTGGATTAGGTGGTAACTCGTCTGTCCGCCTACTAGCACGTAATACGGGTGAAAATGTTTGGCAGCCGATTACTAACGAGCAGGTTTTGCCAATTCAAGATTCGGGACAGGCAAAGGACTTTAAAGATGGTCAAATGGTGATTGCTGAAGTAACAGGCAGTAACCAAGTCCAAAGTATTCAAGATGCGGCTAAAAAAATTGTCAATATCTTGCAAGCATTTTCGCGATCGCAAGATAAATATAAATCCGCTGAAGAAGAAGTCGAACAATGGAAACAATCTCTTAATTTTCAGAGCCAAGAATTGCATCGTCGCGAGCAAGAATTAGAGCAAAAAGAAGTAGAACTAGAGCATCTTGACGCAAGGCGACAAGAGATTGAGGAGTTAGAAGCAAAGTTTGCTAAAGAACGTAACGAAATCGAACTATTACGTAAAAATATTGATGTAGAACGCAGTCAATTTGAAGCAAAGGCAGCAGCTTTAACCGTAGAACAGGCTGAACACATTAAATCTTTAATTAGTCAATTATCAACTGGTTTTACAAATCCTGATGCTCTCAGGGACAGAATTTACAGCGCTCTCGATCTAATTAACAAGCGTCAAGAAGTACTGACAAGATTTTGGCAAAACTTGGATGGACTTAAAAATGAAGCTGAAAAGCAAAATGGTCTTCTTAGTAAATCGACGGAAGATCTTAGCGCTCGTAAAAATCAGTGGCAGCAAACTCAAGTAGCTTTAGCGGATGCACAGGCCGAGCTTAAAGCTCAGCGTGGCATTCTCAAGTTGCAAGAAAATAATATGGCGATGTCTAGGCTACAACTTGATGCCCAAATCGATCTTTATGAACAAACCTCTAACGCGATCGAGTCCTTTGGTGGACCTGGCAGTATGGAAGTGCTTAGCCCAGAAGAGGAAAGTCGTTTACAGTCAATGTCTGTTGAAGAGCTAGAATCGACAATTAAGGCTTTGCAAGCTGATTTTGATAAGTTAGCAAATTATGTAAGTGCTCAAGAGGATGAGCTAGCTGGACTAGAAGGAGAAATTGCTGATTTCCAGAGCCAAGTTGAAACCGCCGATCAGTTCGCTCGGATTGAATTAGAAAGCAATAAAGAGTTTGCGGAAGAGCAATATAAACTACTAGAAGAAAGCGTCTCAGGAATGAGGCGCAGTATGCAAGAGCGTCTGTCTGTGCTAAATCAGCAAAAGGCAGTTTTGGATCGACGTAAAGGAATTACGGTCGAGGAAAGTCCAGTTCAAAGCTTATTGCCTTTGCTATCACAAATTGAAGCTCAAAAAAATCGTCAAGAGCAAGAACTTCGGAAGATGGAGAGTCAGATTGAGGCTGTCAGAAATTACACGCAGCAACAGCAAGAGATGCTTGGGAAGCAAACTCAAGAACATCAACAACAAGAGCAAGCTATTCGCACCGCAGAAACTCAACTGCAAGAACGCATTAGAGTTGTTGCTGAGTTGCTAGGTCAAATCAGTGCTCAAGAGCAACTGTTACGACCTGTACAGGATATTGTCGATACATTGCGTCCGCAGTTAGAGGCGGCTATTGCAGATTTAGGAGTGCTATCAAATGGTAGTAACTCTTCGCAAATTCTGACTGATTTACAATCTGTCATTCAATCTTTGGTTGCTGCTTAAAAATTTCTATGGATCGCTCATACAAAAGGAAGAGTGCTTTGCACCCTTCCTTTTGTATTTATTCTTCGATTTTGACTGAGAGAATTTTATCGCCGCGACGAATTGCTTGAGCTACTTCAGTATCTAAGGTATAGCCAAAAGCTGCATATTGACCATCTAGGAATGATGCATCACCAAGGGTAATGAAAAATTGGCTAGTGGCACTATTAGGATCGTTAGTCCTTGCCATGGAAAATACACCTGCCTTGTTATGTTTGATCACAGGCTTTTTGCCACCAGTTAAAATCTTGCCGATAGTTGCCTCGGTGTCGCCCTCAGCCCAGATTTCTAGTTTGATGCGATCGCCAGATCCTCCAGTACCATTACCAAGAGGATCTCCACCTTGGATGACGAAGCCAGGCTCGACGCGATGAAAAGTCAATCCGTCATAAAAACCATGCTGAGATAGATCTACGAAATTTTTGACAGTAATCGGAGCATGTTTTTCGTCAAGCTCGGCATGGATTGTACCTTTATCGGTTTCGATTACAGCACGAGTCATAAATAAACCTACCTGAAAGTTTTTCTAAAATTTAAAGCAGTCTAAAGTATAGCAATCGCTAAAGCAATTTACTGTATTCGCAGAAAGTATAGCTAACACCAAGTGTATGGGACATAAAACCCAAAAGAGAGATGCGGCGCTTCGCG
>CAIJEA010000700.1 GCA_903819605.1 uncultured cyanobacterium
ACCAATTCAGCAAAGGTGCGATCGTCAAGATCGGCTTTTGGCAAATTTGGAAGAAAATCAAACTCTTTCGTCATTACACATCGCCCCTAGGTGAATTATGCCATTATCAGAATTTTATTGGCTGTCTGAGCACTTTGCTAATAAATATATCAAAAAAGACAGCAAATAAAGACCGCGCTTTGTAATGCTTAGCTTTTCTGAATTCCAGCATAAGAGATGGGAATTAATTACTAGAATTAATTGCTATTAGGCGGCAATAGGTAAAATGGATAAACCAAACTACGAATATCATGCCCCTCTTTAGTTCGATATAGAATTTTTAGGTCTAACCGACCTTTAATGGGATCTGGTTCGGCATAAACACCTGTAACGACAATTCGAGGTTCCCACCTGTTTAATGCTTCTTCAACGTAGATTCTAGCAAGCAAAATCGTCTGAGGATTCATTGGCGCGAACACCAAATCTGATAATCGACAACCAAAATCTGGTCGATATACGCGTTCTCCTAACTTCGTATTCAAGATAGTAGCGATCGAATCTTCTAAATTGCGATCGCCTCCATCAGTCTTTAGTTCACCTTGAACATTAATTCGTAAGGGAAATGCAATGCCCCTACCCAAAAAATCACGATCTAAGTTACTCATATTTGCTTATAAATATCTATGGAATTTGCCCTGTTACTTGTCCTGCGAAATTAATCGAAATTACGCCGCCCCACGTACACATACATTTTGAAGAGTTATTGAGTGCAGGAAAGTTATTGATCATCACTGTGGGGGAACCAGGAACCCAAGGCGCAACTGTTACAGGAATACATGGCATGGGAGTGAATACACCCAAAGCGGCGGCTGTTGCTGCGATTACCATAGGATTAGCAGGGGAATTGCACATGCCAAAGGGTGGAATATTGGCGATCGGCGCAAAATCCATAATTGTCGCCGCTAGCGGACCTCCTGTCATTACAGGCATACCTTTAGGGATCACAATCAGAGAACTTGGGGCGACCCCAAAACTACATTGAAGCATTGCTCCCATAACTACTTGCTGTCCCATACCGATTCTCCTCTAGTGTTTATGCCTAAACTGGTCAGAATGAAAACTCAACTTATCTTGAATTTTTAGATTAATTAATTTTGACTAAACTTCCTTTGAGTACTGCGACACCACTGGCTTCAACACTCACTATACCGCCCTTAACTGTGTTAGTCGCACTTCCTTCAACCGTTATCATTGGAGCTTTTACTTCTGCCGAAGACGTACCTTTTATCTGCACTTGGATTCCATCAATCACAATACCAGAATTGGAAATCTCTATTTTATTACTACCAACTTTTAGAGTAATATTTGCTGTTGCGGTTAAAGTAATGTTAGCAGCATTCACCGTTAAATCCTTAGTTGAGCCAGATGTCCCAGTTTTAACTGTAATATCTCCTGAAGAAGTTAAACTAATTACATTACTGGAATCATCAGCACGAAATTTATGTCCTCCAGTAGTTTCTAGCTCTGCAAATTTTTCACTATCGTTCATGCGTAAATTATGACCATCGATAGTATTAAGATAAACACCTTTTTTGGTAGTACCTTTATCTTCTTCGACAAACTGTAATTGATGACCAACACGAGTTTTAAAAGTCCGTAAGCGTACCTTTCCATCGACTATACTATCGGCAACTGCGGTCGGTGGCGCATCCTTACCATTCCATACACTACCGATTACGTAGGGGCGATGGATATCACCATGCTCAAAACCAACTAAGACTTCGTCATTCACTTCTGGTAGGCAGTCAAAACCCCGACTTGCTCCCGCGCCTATGGTGGCAACTCTTGCCCAGTAGCTAGCGTGATCCTCTGCAAGGGTTGGGAACTTAACCCGCACTCTGCCCCATCCGTTAGGATCGTTATTGTCCGTCACAATTCCTACCAACAAGGTTTGTGATGGCTTCAGCTTTGTTTGGGATGAGATCGCCGAAAGCAGATCGCCACCGCGTAAGCCTCTGACACTAAACTCAGTGACATATCTTCCTGCGGAAAGTAGATGACGAGTTTCAGTAACATAGTAAGAGCCACTATATTTACCAAGGGATGCTAGCGCGATCGTCTTGCCAGGACAAATGAGCGGATTACCATCAGCCTTTGCATCAGCAAAAACATATTCTCCACCTAGTTCATCCAGCAAGGATTGAGCGATATTATCAACCTGTGCTTGGGCAAACATTGGGCGATCGACAATGATGGCTGTTGGCGATCCTGTAAAAGCGGTAGCCTTAGCCGTACCTTTTCCGTAGTCATTAGATGTAATTACGGAGGTAGAGGATGTTGTTTTGTTGCCAATTAAAGCTTGTTTAGTTTGATAGTTCCACGCTCTGACTTGCACTGAACTTACTTGGTCAGAAGCACTCACTCGCACACTAAAACTAAATAAATTTAGGAGCCAAGTAAGTGTTATTGAACCTGCACTAGATGGTTTACGAAAGTAAAGCTTATTACTTTGAACAAATAACTCAAAACCATTTATAGCTGCCCTTTCTTGTAAGAATTCCATATTAGTTTGGTTTTCTTGAAACACATAACCCATTGGGTCATCACTACCATAACCATAGGGACCACCTGTAGCATCTACAGTTGCTGTAAGCCCTGCTTCTTGGGCGATTTGGGTGACAATATCCGAGTCTGTCATGTTCTGAAAAGAACGATTGTATCTACCTCTATGTAAACGGTGAGATTTGTCATAGCCGCGAATAATAATTGGAGCCTGTGATTTTTCGGTAAACTCTACTTCGATCGCAGTAATTTCGCCATCGATTACATCTCCCTGATTAGCAGTTGGATTAGATCCTGTCGTACTAGATGTAAAATTAATCTTAATTTGAGCGCCGATGGTAAATAAGCTTTCATGCTTCCATGGAGTATCTGCATCTCTACCAGAAAGAAAATCATTTTTGACTACGATTGTAAACATGCTAGGAAGGTGTAAGCTCTCTTCTACGGAAACTTGTAGGATGTCTTCCATTAAAGCTGTGGATGCAAGTGCACCATCAATTGTTAATTTAATTTCTGGTATGTAATTAGCAGGCATGACGGGTAATTAGATCTAGTTAGGTATTTATTAAAATTTTTGATGGGTGAATTTGAAGTTAGTAGTTTTCAAAATCCTATGGATGAATTGTTAAGAATAGATATAACTAAGTCTCATCGATTTCCTGTAGGGACATATCGACAATAGCCCTTACAGGTGTACCGTCTGAAAGGAACATTGTCAGTTTGTAACTAACAGATTTGACAAAGCATTTGAGGTACTGCTGCTGTCCCCATGCAAAAACATATACGGGGGGTCTACCTAGTTGACCCGCAAAATCTGTAGCTTTAATAATTGGATCGATTATGGTGAGAACACTCGTCCCTGTTTCATAGGTATCAAAAACTAAGTTGCTTAAAGAGAGACTTACTGGTTCTGGATAGGCAAATGTAACTTTAGGTAAACCTTTACTAGTTCGAGATCCTGGATCTGAGTTTAAACTTACCGATCGCTGAAATTGCAGTTCGGTAGGATTAAACTGAAAGTTAATCGCTGCTGCACCTGCGTCAGTGGTTGTAAGCATTGCTTTTACAAGTTGACCCGTCATAATTTATTTTCCTAAAAATTTATTTGTTTGGAGTTGTTAGGCGCTTACACTTCGGGTGCATCTCTAATATATCTACCAAGGTAATCGACCTTGATATCTAGCCCCTTGCCTTTCTCTTTCTATTTCCAAACGCTGCTTCAACAAAATATATATTTCTTGAGCAAGGGTTTCAAGGTTTTGGGAGAAGTTATTTTCGTCTGCACTCTCATTTTCTTGGCGAGGATTTATAGAGACTTTTGCTTCTGGCAAAGTTTCATCGTTTATCTTTCGTTGAATTGTATTAGCTGGGTTATCAGTAATTTGATTAGGATTTCCTCTTTGTAAGCCTGTTGGGGTTAAGTATAAGTCTTGATCTCTATCCCTATCTGTATAAGTATTATCAGGCGATCGCTGAATGGTTGGTTGTTGATTATTAGAACTTGTAGAAGACCTTGTGGATGAACTAGCAAGGGAACTGCGATCGCTTGAGTTAGCTTTTTGTTTGTTTAGCGAACTGGTGGATGAGTTGTTAGAACTTTTAGTAGGTGGCAGATTGGCTAGTAATTCAGAGATATTTGACCAACCCATGTTACTGGAATCACTACTAACATTACTATTGTCAGGCTTAGTCTGGACTGATGCATTTGAGATATTTGATAAACTTTCTAGGCTAAAGCGATCGGAGCTAAATTTTTGGACAGGTTGAGATGGTGTGTTAGTGATAGACGTAGAGGCTGATAGCGATGAGAAATTACCTAAGTATTCCGTCTGTCCAAGATTTTCGATAGCTGTTGGTAGTTTTAGTTTGTCGCTAGAACTGGGATCTGTCATCATTTGAATGATCGTTTGATTTTCACTTTTTGCTAATGCCGTCTTAGAATTGGATGTATCAGGTTTTGCCTGAATTGATAAGCTGCGATCGCCTTGTGAAGCATCACTATCTACAATGGATAAATCAGTTTTCCTCTGTATATCCTGAATTTGATTGTCTTGTTTTGTCCCATTTTCATTAGTAAGTAGCTCAGATGCACTTTTAATTACTTGCGGAGGCGCATCTTGTAAAATTTGACTTGTTCCAAAAGTATCATGACTAGTCAGATCAGATTTTTTCTGTACTTCTAGAGTTTGATCGCCTTGCAATACAGAATTATCAACAGCAATTTCAGTATTTACTAAATCAGATGTTCGTTGATCAGATGTTCGTTGAATTGCTGGAGTGCGATCGCCTTGCAATACAGAATTATCAACAGCAATTTCAGTATTTACTAAATCAGATGTTCGTTGATCAAATGTTCGTTGAATTTCTGGAGTGCGATCGCTTTGTAATACAGAATTATCGACAAAAGTTTTAGGGCTAGGCAAATCTATCATTCTCTGAATTTCTGACGTTTGCTCTTCTTGCAATAGAGAATTATCAACAGCAATTTCAGGATTTACTAAATTAGATGTTCGTTGAATTGCTGGAGTGCGCTCTCCTTGCAATAGAGAATTATCAACAGCAATTTCAGGATTTACTAGATTAGATGTTCGTTGAATTGCTGGAGTGCGCTCTCCTTGCAATACAGAATTATCAACAGCAATTTCAGGGCTAGCAAAATCTGTCGTTCTCTGAATTTCTCGATTTTGCTCT
>CAIJEA010000701.1 GCA_903819605.1 uncultured cyanobacterium
AGCTGATGACACGAATCCATGACAAACGACAAAAAGGCACGACACGTCGCCTCTTTTTGTCGTTTGTCATGGCGATATACAGCAATGTAAGTTTTGCTTAGGACATAAAACCCAAATAAATAGGACTTACGCAAAAATGATTTGAAACCCTCATTTAATCGTAGGGGCAATTCATGAATTGCCCCTACATTTCGTTCTTTTGCGTAAACCCAAATAAATAGAGGCGGCGCTTTGCGCCGCCTCTATTTATTTGGGTTTTGAATTGTGAAAGGTTGATGCTTTTCTAAAAATGATGATCGTTCTGTCACTATTGCGGACGATCGCTTCAGGAATATTACCGTGAACAATCTGTTGCAAAGCTCCTTCATGGCTTGCTCCCAGCATAATTACATCACTTCTCTGTTGATTGGCAAGATCGACGATCGCATCGGCAACCAATTTAGAGCAAATTGGGATCGTACCAACGGAAAATCGAATAGATTTATACAAGAAGTCTGCATACTTTTCTAATAGGCTAGATTCGTAATCTTTATCAGCAGGCGAGAAGACATGACATAGATAGATTTCAGGATAGGGAGAAAGCGCAATTAAGGCAGGAAGAAGCATCAACATACTTTCAGTATTTATGCCGCCAGAGATGGGGATCAACCAGCGATCGAAGGTAATATTTGGCTTTTTAAATTCTTGCTTAAATGGATTAAACTTCTGCAAGCGATCGCTAAATTTAACCAGCATCACATCACAATCTGCTTGTTGAATCACCGTATCAACCGTATCCCCCAAAATACGCTCTCGCGAAGCGACATTCCCATTCCCATGCCAGCCAATTAATAGCAGATCGAAATGACGATCGCCTGTGACTTCTATAATCGCTTGGCCAACATCATGGGCAACGCGCACCTGCGTATGTAAAGAAACTTGTTTACGTGCAGCAGCGTTAGTTGCCCCTTGAAATAACTCTAAACTTGGGGCTAAATCCACTGAGGTCTCAGATAGAGATAGATGTTGGGCTAGCGAGATAATATGCAGACATTCTAGTTCATAGTTTCGAGCCTTGGCGATTGCTAGTCCAATTGTAATTAAATAAGGAGCAGTTTGCGGATTGCTAATAGGAACAAGCAGTCTCCCTTTACCTGTCGCTGTACCACGTTGCTGATAGACAAGATATGATGACTTATTGGTTTGAGAACTAACTCCACGCAATCGTTTTGCTTGCGCTCGCAAAATATCACTGCGAGTGATAATTCCAACAAGTTTGTGGCGATCGATTACAGGCAGTCGTGAAAGTTTATAATAGGAAAGCAGATAGAGAACTTGAGAAAGACTTTCTTCAGGACTTACTGTAATCGGCTTTGAGGTCATAATCTTATCTATTGATGTATCACCTGATAACTTTCTTTCCTGAACCTTGACTAAATCCATTTGCGTGATAATTCCGACTAAAAGCTCATTGGCTACCACAGGAAATCCACGATGGCGCGATTGCGCAAAGGATTGCATCGCTTCATTAATACTTAAACGTTCTGGCAGCGTCTCAACCTTACTCTGCATGACATCTGCTGCTCTCAATCCATCCCATAACCCCTCTGTAACAGTTGCTGTCTGGAGAGAAATTCCCTTGAGTTCTAATAACCTTGTATACAATGACCCAGGAGCATACTTCTCCGCACATAGATAAGCGACAACGCTAGTAATCATCAACGGGAGAATAATATTGAAATCCATGGTAATTTCAAAAACTATTACGAAGGCAGTAATTGGAACCTTTGCCACTGCTCCAAAGAAAGCCCCCATTCCCGAAAGTGCGTAGGTCGCTAAAGTTCCTGTCCCCAACAAGAAATGCTCAAAATTTCCTACCAATGAACCCAGTGCCGCACCTAAGATCAAACTCGGCACAAATAATCCTCCAGGGGTCTCGGCGCTACAGGCGATGAGAGTAAGAATAAAACGTACCACAAAGGCTCCTGCGGTAATTTGCCAGTCGGATTGTCCCATTGCTAAAAACAACTGCAATCCCGAACTATCGCGAAAGTCAATCGGGAGAATCGCAATGACCATTCCAGATAAACAACCTGCGATCGCAATCCGCCAAGATAATCCCATCCTAAAGGTTTGCCGATTCCATTGGGTAACCGTAATTACGCTGTTGTTAAATAGGGCGGCAAACAATCCCACCAAAAGCCCTAACAATAATAAAAATGGAATTTCTTGGGCAGAAAATTGGACTTTGGGAATAACTGGGCTAATGCCTTGACCAGTCAAAATCCGTGAAACTACACCGCCTATAAATGAGGCAAGAATTGCTGTTCCCAAGGTCAAACTAGAAACATCGTGCAGCAGTTCTTCGATCACAAATAACACACCTGCGATCGGCGCATTAAATCCTGCGGCAAGTCCTGCGGCGGCTCCTGCGGCAATCAGTTGACGCTGATATTCAGGCGAATTAGGAATCCACTGGCTAAACTGCCCTGCGATCGCTGCCCCAATCTGAACTGTTGGACCCTGACGACCAAGTGCTAGTCCTGACCCAAGTGCTAAGATGGTGCTAGCTAGCTTAACTACAGCGACACGCAGATTTAGAGCAATGGGAACATAACCAAGGGCGGCTTTGACTTGGGGAATTCCACTTCCAGATGCCTCAGTTGCAAACTTCTCAATCAAAAATCCTGATAAAAAGCCCCCGATCAAGCCAATCATTGGTAATGCAATCCAAGCTGGCATTTCATGAGCAATTTGGACGCGCCATCCTCCTAACCAACCGATTCCCTGCTTAAGTATGACAGCAGCTAAACCAGCTACTAAACCAATTAGACACGCTTCAAAAATGGCTAGTCGTTTTGGATTTAACCATTTATGCAGCTTGGGTATTCTTGAAGCCATAAAAAAATACTGAGTCTTGCTATAAAACTCATTACATCAAATACTCAAGTAGTTTAACCGACAAAGAGTGATCGACAAAACTGCTATTCACAGCTCTTGTCGCTTGTTGGAATAAAATCAAGACCCAGGAAGAGAATGGTGGCGCGAAGCGCCGCCATTCTCTTCTTGGGTCTTATGACCTAATACATTTAGCGGCAGCGATCGCTACAGAAAGCCAACGTTAGCAAAATCTTGTCCTAAAACTCCTTTAGGATCTACATTTTCCCACTTGCTTAAAATTTCAGAATAAATACTCCGAAAGTCAACGACAACGGGCAAATTATTATTTACCAAACTATCTAACTTAGGATCGCCTCCATAAAATCCTCCCCTCACATCCCCCAAAAGGATCACTGGTCCCGCAGTACCATGATCGGTTCCACCATTCCCATTTTGGGCAGGTCTACGCCCAAACTCACTTTGCACCATGATCAGTACATTTTTATCCATTCCTCTTGCCTTAATATCACGATTGAGAGCAGCCAAGCCCGATCCTAGCTGTTCTAAAAGTCGCTTCTGATTCGGCGCTTGGCGAGTATGAGTATCCCATCCACCTATCGCCATGTACAAAACTTTTGGATTAGATTCTAATAATCTTCCCAACAAAGCAAACTGTCTGCCAATCGGCGTAGGAGCATAGCCATTATTCGCAATCCGTTGATTTAAATCCTTGCTAAGTTGTTTGATCGCATCTTCACTCTCTAACACAGTACGGCGGACGGTCTCCGCAATAGGATTAGACTGTGGAATTTGATACTGGGCTTGAATTGCTTGACCTAAATTGCCTTTGCTCTTTACACCTAGTCCTAGTGATAGTTGTAAAAAGCGATCGCCTTTATCGCCAGTTAGAGCTAAAGGATATTCCTCACCCAAAAAGACGGCTTCTGCTGCCTTCGAGTTTGCAGATTCCAAATACCTAGCAAGCCAACCTGTATCAGTAGCTCCCTGAGGTCTTGCACTTTGCCAAATATCCTTTGAGCGAAAGTGAGATAAGTTGGGATTGGGATAGCTGACGTTTTGAACGATCGCTAAGCGATTGCTATCTAATATCGGTTTTAGATCCTTTAAAGCAGGATGAAACGCCACTGTAGAAGTTACAGGAATACCATCTTTAATTCCCAATGTAGGACGCAGGCGAAGATAATTGGAATCCTTGTAAGGAATGAAAGTATTCAATCCATCATTACCTCCAGCAAGTTCAATCACAATCAGAGTTTTCTGATTTTTGTTGGCACTACTAGCACCAAAGGCTGGATTGACGATAGCCATCAGTGCTGCGCCAGAAGCAGTAATAAGAAAGTCACGTCTTTTCATAGATTTATGATTCCTAAGCTAGTTGATAGGTGGGAGAAGATAAAATCAGGGAAGTACACTCGCGAATAGATAAACCTTGAAAGGATTTTAATAATGAGGGTTCAGCATTTCCATCTAATAAAAGATGGACTAATTCTTTAGTAGTAAGGTTTTTGGGATCGTAATCAAATCCGCCGTCATCTCCGTATTCTTGGGTCATCTGTTGAGCCAGATTCAACCTTGTTAGCAAAGAAGGAGCCGTAAGCCATCCCTGATCGTCCATCCAACCCTTAACTGATGGCGCATTGTAGGGAACCTGCCCCATCGATCGCAATCCACCGATAACTTTGACTTTATCAGCCGTGATTTCTAACTGCCGCAATGAGCCAATCATAAAATAAATAGGATTCTTCAAATGACTGCGATAGGCTTTAGCACTGTAAAATTCGGGACTAGTGAATACGGCTTCCACCACTGCTCTGATACTGCGACCGTTATTTTTGTAAACCATTGCTAGGCGATCGACGATCTCTGGTTCGGGATTTGGATAAACAAAAGAACTCCAAAGTTTATAGCCAATAGTTCTAGCGGTACTGGGATGATTAGCTAAAATATCCACCACGTCTTCGGCTTTAAAATCTCCTTTTTTACCTAAATAGGTCTTAGTACTTGCATCGTGACGACGGGGCACAAATATTGACTCGGCAATTCCCTTGGTGCGATCGAACTTATTTGTCCATCCAGTTAATGCTCTTGCACCTTCTTGGATATCTTTTTCGCTGTACTGTCCCCGTCCGATGGTAAATAGCTCCATCACTTCACGGCTATAATTTTCGTTAATTTTACCTGATCGATTTTGATCGTTGTCTAAGTAAGCGAGCATTGCGGGGCTAGTAGTCACATTCCACAATAAATCTCGAAAATCCCCCAGAGCATATTTCCGTAGCCGCGCCTCATAGTCAGTAAGCAGTTGACGATATACAACTTTTTTAGTTGATACCACAAAGTGATCTCGCCAAAAATTGGTCATTTTCTCATGTAACGGATTAGGGGCGGCGATCGCTTGAGTAACTAACCAATCGTTAAACTTTAATTCTTGATTGCGGCGCTCTACACCTTTTTCGGCACTTCCCAAGTTTGGGACATCAATTATCGGTTGCTCATGCAACCATTTCCCCAACAGATCTGTGCTGCTAATAGCACTATTTAATTCGGTTAAGGTACTGCCAAAACTGGCTCTCCGCATGAAATGTGCTTTCTGTACTGAGACATCCATAGTTTTTTCAACTAATCAACGAATATTTAGACTCATCGCGATCGCAATAGGTTCATTTTTAGCATTACTAATTTGATATATAGCAATCCTAAATGAGTCATGAGAAATAAAAGCCTATAACAATGGGCTTAAGCCCATTGCCTTTTTCACATACGATTTAGGATTTCTATAGTTAACCAAATAATTTCTATGTATTACAGCGCTTTGCGCTGACTTAAAATCCAGAAATATTTTTGAAAGCGGAGCGAAGCGCTGCTTTCAAAAATATTTCTGTACTACTCAAAGCCTCAATAGGCTGTATTACAAATGTATTTTTGTTCACAACTTTTGCAATCTACTTATAAATCTTTATTAGATATCACTTCAGATTACCGAATAAATTATGGATAGAAGCGAATTTAGTGCGATTTATACATAATTTTAATATGATTCAAGCTAGCTTATAAGCTGAAGTAAATCATTAATATAGAAGCCATAAATGATTTATGATTCTCTAAGTTTGTTAAATAGAAAAGCTAAAGTGTACGCTCTTTAACGATTCATTTAGCATTCCCATGCACCTATCTATTATTAGTTAGAATTGTTACTGAAATTAACTTTTTTAAGCTCATAAAGGTTTAATCTATTAAGGTAGGTATTTGACTTTGCGTTTACTTCTACTATTTGCACCTCAAAATGAGCGATTACATTTCCCACCAAAGCTTCTGGAATAAAAAGGTTTTTGTCTTACTGGGATACACCAGTGTGACTTGTATTTCGGTGCTATTTGGAAAAGTCGAATTAGGCAACGCTCAATCACAACTGCAAGTAAAAACAAATCGATATTTACAAGTAGAACAAATACAAGGCAAAGTATTCTTTCGCAATCAAAATACCAATCGCCCTGCAAGAAAAGGCGATCGCTTATCAAATGTTGGAGATGAAATTGTCACTGATGAGAAATCGACGGCTGTACTGAGTGTTGATACAGGTGTGGGTTTCGTCAACGTTGCTAAACAAACAGTGGTTCGTATTGAATCTTTGCAAATCACTAGTGACAATGGCAGAATAACTAACTTGCAAGTACCAAGAGGGCAAGTACGTCTGCAAATTAGACGGTTTACAAATCCCAGTTCGCGATTTAATCTCCAAACTCCTGCGGTTGTAACTGGAGTGCGTGGTACAGAGTATGTTGTGAATGTTAAAGATGATGGTCGTACGATTCTTTCTACCTTTGACGGAGCAGTCTTAACAGAAGCTCAAAAAACTGAGGTATTGGTGAGTAAAGGCTTTCAAAATCAGACTATCGTTGGAGAGCCGCCTTCACAGCCAATGCCAATACAAGAAAATATCGACTTAGATTATCAAGTCCTAAAACTATTTGAGAGTGGCGATCGCAAAGTGATTTTAGTGGGCAAAGTTGATTTTGCGAATACGGTATCGATCGACGGCATCGAGCAAAATATCGATCGCGATGGTCAATTTAGAACTGAGCTGACTACTAATTCTATATACAGAGCTGAGATTAAGGTTATCGTCACAAACCCATTGGGAAAGCAACGGATCTATGAACTGGCTATCTTCTAAAAGAGTTGTGTGGCAGTCCCTGCCTTGGGCGATATCAACCTTAATCGTGGCTGGTTTATTCAAGTTGGGAGCTTTTCAGCCCCTTGAATACTTTGCATATAATCGATTTACAAACTGGCGGAGCGATCGCGTTTGGGACGATCGGTTAGTGATTATAGCGATCGATGATGCCAGTATTGAAAAACTTGGGCGATTTCCTTGGACACGCGATCGCTATGTAACATTACTAGAAAAACTTACTCAAGCAAGAGTCAGTGCAGTTACATTCAACCTGCTTTGGTCAGAAGCTAGTCCTGCGGATTCACAACTAGCTCAAGCGATGACCGCCAATAGACATGTTGTCCTAGCACAGGCTTGGGACGCTCGTGGAAAACAGTTGCAACCCATTTCCAAGCTTGCGGATGCGGCGATCGGAACGGGTCATATTATCGAAGTCAAGGATAATGATGGAATTGTCCGATGGACAAATTTATATTTGGAAGATATGCCATCTTTAGCTATGGCAACCTTACAAGCCTATAACTTAGTTATAGGAAATGTACCAATGCCCAATCCTGATGTTCCTTTTGGCATAAATTGGTCGCATCGTCCCCATACCATGCGTCAGTATTCCTTTGCCGATGTCATAGAAAATCGAATTCCCCTCAATACTTTCCAAAATAAAATTATTCTCATCGGATTAACCGCAACTGGCTGTGAGACATTGGCTACTCCGTTTGATAATCCTGAACCTGCGTATGGTGTGCACTTGCAAGCTATTATTCTCCAAAATATTTTACAAAAAAATTCGCTTCAAACTCCTGCACTGCATTGGCTATGGGGATTAATTCTAATAGTTAGTTACATATTCGCATGGATACTTGCTCATAGTGGTACTTTCAAACAGATTGTAGTCACCATAACTTTCTCTATTGGTTTGGGAATCTTTGCCTTTATCGCCTATACATTTAGTTACTGGTTGCCAGTTGCAATGCCAATTA
>CAIJEA010000702.1 GCA_903819605.1 uncultured cyanobacterium
CAACTCTCTTTTGGGTTTTATGTCTCGATACACTTGGCGTTAGCTATAAAAAACAGAAAGGTGGAGCAAAGCTCCACCTTTCTGTTTTTGGTGATCGCAGTACTATGCATCAAATGCTTGTTCAATATATGTGTGTAAACAAAATTCTGTCGCTATCGAGTTTATTGGGTCGCTGGGATCGTGATTGAGTATATTGCCGTGGTTGGTTCGACGTACTAGTGCAACATCAAAACGACAGGCAAGATTGGCTAAGTGTGGATGTCGTCCTAAAAATATAGATGCGGCTTTAATCAGTTTGGCTTGTTTTTGCGGTGTGATAGCAAGGCAGCCATCAGCATCCCAATTACGATCGCTTCTAGTTTTTACCTCGATAAATAGTAACCATTGGCGATCGCAAGCTACCAAGTCCAATTCACCCCATCGACAACGCCACTGGGTCTCCAAGATTTTCCAACCATTAGCCTGTAAGAGTTGTGCCACCAAAATCTCACCGCGATCGCCCACTTTTTTGGTCATAAATTTAATTCAAGCCTATAGAGATAAAAAACAAATTTCCCTTCATCTCTATAGGCTTGAGGCGCTAATCGTAATAAAGGTAATAGCTGCTTGTGATAGTCTCAATAACATCCAGAAATAAGATTATGAAAGTAACAACTTTTACCTTACGCAATTTTATCTTCAAAGCCATCAACTTGTTGTTGTGCTTAACTTTATTCTTGCTTGATACTCAACCTGTTAGCGCTGATGTTTATGTAAAAGCCTTTCTTGAAGGTGCAGATTTTTCAGGGCGATCGCTCAAAGGTTATCAATTTAACGAATCCGATTTGCGAAATACGTCCTTCGTTAATGCTGATGCTCAGGGGGTTAGCTTTTTTGCGGCAAATATGAAAGAGTCAAACCTGACTGGAGCAAATCTCAGCTATAGCACTCTTGATAATGCCCGTCTTGATAAAGCAAACTTAACTAATGCCGTGATCGAGGGATCGTTTGCCTATGGGACTTCTTTTAATAATGTAATAATCGATGGAGCAGACTTTACTGATGTGGACTTACGCCCACCAATTCGCCAAAAGCTCTGCCAATTAGCTAAGGGACAAAATCCAGTGACAGGAAGGTTTACACGAGAGACTCTTGAATGTGACTAAGCCAGTATGTCAGGTATTATTTCTGAGTTGTGAAACTTTACGTTATTTCTGGTAAATCATGCCAAACTGATGTTAATTAGTAATTTCTAACTCAAATAACAGTTCGGGCTTAATCGATAAGAATTAAGATTCCAGATATTTTAAGTTATCTTGTCTTAGAGGGTATGATGCTCTGTGTGAGTAATACTCAATTTTAGGAAACTCGCTTTAGTAAGTGATTTGACTATTACAAATAATTAATATTTGTGCTACTAATATTCGTTCTGAGGATCGCTCTGCCTATCAGTGTATGCAGTTAAATGAAACTTCCAGTGACCTATCAAGTGGCAGATTGCTTCAAAGAAGCTTATTGCCACAAAGCTTGCCTTCCTATCCTGGGCTAGATATTGCTGCGGAAGTTTGGACAGCAGTAGATCTTGGCGGTGATTATTATCAGTTTTTAGAGCAATCTGGGACATTGGCTGTCGCGATCGCTGACTCTTCAGGTAAGTCGGTAGCTGGAGCAATCCACGCAGCTTTGTTTAAGGGGCAATTAGATGCCTATGGACAGCAAGGGAGACTACAAAATCCTGCCTCCATGCTGAATTCTTTAAATCAATTATTGTGCAAAAGTCGCACTGATGATGCTGTAGCTCTTTGCTATGGGGCAATTGACCTAGTAACCTACGAATTGCATCTAGGTAATGCTGGCATTCCTGGTCCATTGATTTATCGTGCGGAGACTAATAGTTGCGAAGAGGTGGTTAATCCTGCGATCGCCCTAGGGCGTTTTGACAGCGCAACCTATAGGGCTACTTCTAGATCTCTACAGGAAGGTGACATCGTTGTGTTTTTTAGCGATGGGCTATTTGAAGCTACTAGTCCATCGGGTGATGAGTTTGGTAGATCTGTCGGAGATGATATTTCACCATTACGCAAGATCTTAATTCAGCTAGCAGAGCAACCAGCTACAGACATCCTCTATGGATTAAAGAAAGCGCTTGATAAATTTTCTGGACTAGAAGTTCCTGAGGATGATGTTTCGGTAGTAGTAATCAAACTTAAACAAAAAGTACATTTTTCGGAATTACGAAACTGCCCCTATGTTGAGGCTTTGCAAGCATGGGAACGATCAGAAGAAACTGATGAATCATGTCTACTAAGAGGTACACGCCTTCTTGAGGCTTTAGATTGGGCAGAGATTCAAACCGATCTATCCAGAATCGATCTTAATTTTCTAGAAGCATCTCAAAGGGTTAATGAGCGAGAACAACTCATGGCTGCTCGTGCTGCCGATGCCGATCGCCTTGAAAAACTAAGTCAAGATTTAGAAAAGAGTCTTGATTCTGAGCGCCGTCAACGGGTAATTGCGGAGATGGGAGAAATCAATGAAAAAATTGTTGCTCTGACAATTTCTTCTGAAGCTCTCTATCTTTCCAACAATCATATTGAAGCGATGATTGCTGGTGTAATCGGTGGCGTGCAGCTCAAACGACTCACAACTCAAGTTGACGCAAGCACCCTCGAAAACTTACGAGCGAATACTCAGATTCGTGCAATTACCGCCCTAGAACAAGTTGTCTATGGCACCCATGAATATAACCGACTTGAAGGACATGGATTTTGGGTTAATAAAGTTTGTTATTCTCGCGATGGGCAATTTCTTGCCTCAGCAAGTAGCGATCGCACTATCAAAATTTGGAATTCCTCAGGAGTTTTAATCCAAACTTTAGTGAGCCATACCAATTGGGTAACCAGTGTATCTTTTAGCCCTGACGGCAACTTGCTAGTTTCGGGTAGCCGCGACAATATGGTCAAGCTTTGGCAACGCGATCCCGCAACAGGAAATTTTTTCCCACAGCCGATCGCAACTCTGCGCGGGCATGAAGGACCTGTCCTTGATGTATGTTTTAGTCATGACGGTCAAATGATCGCGTCCGCCAGTGAAGATACGACAATCAAGTTATGGAAAAATGACGGTACTGTAATTCGGACTTTGCGAGGAGGTCACGATCGCTGGGTAACCTGTGTCGCTTTTCATCCCAACAGCAAATCCTTAGTTTCAGGTAGTGCCGATCGTAATCTCATCATTTGGAATACCCTTGGCGTACCTATTCGACATTTACGTGGGCATGACAGTTTTGTTGAGAGTGTTGCCTATGCTCCTAATGGTTTAGCACTTGTATCTGGAAGCCGCGATCGCACCGTCAAAATGTGGGGATCGGATGGAATTTTAATTAAAACTTTCTATGGACATTCCGACAAAGTATGGAGTGTTGCTTTTAGTAATGACAATCACACCATCGCTTCCAGTGGATTTGATCGGACAATTCGAGTTTGGGATATTGAACAAGGGCTATTAAATACATTCCAAGGACATGGTGATGTTGTAAATAGCATTGCATTTAGTCCAGACAGTAACAATCTTGCGTCAGCCAGTCGGGATACCACCGTAAAACTATGGGCTATTCGTGGTACGCCTCTAAGAACTTTAATGGGACATACGGATGAAGTATTCTCCGTCGCAGTCAGTCCTAACTCTAAGTTTTTAGCCTCGGCATGTAAAGATAAAACTGTAAACCTCTGGAATGCGAATGGCACACTTGCATCGGTGTTAGAGGGGCATAACGATAAAGTGAATTGTGTCACCTTCAGCCCAGATAGCTCTACCATTCTTACTGCTGCCGCTGATGCCAGCATTAAAATGTGGAGAACCGATGGCACCCTGATTGATACAATTAGCGCCCACCGAGCAGAAATTTATAAAGTCGTTTATCGTTGTGATGGTCAAGTCTTTGCCTCCTGTAGTGCAGATGGCACTGTTCGTGTTTGGAGTGCCGATGGCAAATGGCTGCAAACTCTCACAGGACATACAGCAGAAGTTTATAGTATCGACTTCAGCCCCGATGGCAGTATGCTCGCTTCGGCTAGCAAAGATAAACTAATCAATCTCTGGAGTTGGGATGGTACATTGCTCGGAACCTTGGACGGACATAGTGCCGAAGTCTATACAGTGAGCTTTAACTCTAATGGTAAGATGATTGCAAGCGGTAGTATGGATCAAAGTGTCAAACTATGGAGTATTGAAGGACAATTAATTAAGACTTTAAATGGACATAGTGCCGAAGTCACGAGTGTATGTTTTAGTCCTGATGGTAAGTCTATAGTTTCTGCTAGTGAAGATTCCACCATTCAGTTTTGGAGTGGAGACGGAACTCTTTTAAGAACTTTTAATGGACATCAGGGACCTGTAAGAAGTGTTTGTTTTAGCCCCAATGGCAAAATTTTGGTATCAACTGGCGAAGATCGCAAAATTATCATGTGGAATCTCGATCTAGAAAACCTATTAATGCGAGGCTGCCAATGGTTGCAAGAATATCTAAGAACTAATATTAATGTGTCCGAAGAGGATAAACGTACATGTTTAGGTGGGTGCGGATGGCTTTACAAGTATCTTAAGTCCACACCTCCAACCTAATGAGAACCAATACTCTTTCTGGAGGAAACTGCTTCTTATCATGTCGCGAGAAGAAGCAGTTTCCCTTATCAACTCACTGATGTTGAGTTAATACCAAATCACAAAAGAGAGGCAATATATAAGGCACTGGTCATTGAATTAGTGGTATGAGAAAATAGAGGGAGAAGAAAGGAGAAAGCTATGGAATGCCCGCACTGCCAGAGCCAAAAGACAATCAAAAACGGCAAACATCACCACCAAGATGGCAAAGCGATCCAGAACTACTTATGTAAAGGATGCGGCAAGAGATTTAGCAAAAGGACAGGAACGCCAATGTCAAGACTGAGAACACCAGCGACTGTCGTATCCTTTGGTTTACCGATGGCGAAAGGCGTTATGCCCAACAACTATGGCAAATGGCAAGTGTATACCTCAAATCTACCGAAGTAAGTCGTGCGTATGGACATCGCAAGGTATGGAGACATGGCTTGGAAGTTGCCATCAAAATCAAGGGTTCTCAAGGAAA
>CAIJEA010000703.1 GCA_903819605.1 uncultured cyanobacterium
ATTTCAATGGTTTTCATGCTTTTCTCTCTTTCTTCTGATTTTACTTGTTCCTCTTTCAAATGTGCAATGCCTAAAACTGCGTAGTCTTCGACTTTATGCGCATAATCATTTTGCCAGTTGCTACTAACCACTTCCACCACAAACTTAATCGAACTACCCAGCGTCAGGATTGATTGGTCTTGCCAAAGTGGTTCTTTCTCAAGTTCATTGCAATCAACAACCATCACATCAGATCGAAATGCCGTCATACCTAAATTAGAAGAACGCAGTAATCCTCGCTGAAGGACAAACCAATTTAAAGCGATCGCATCAATTTGGGCGCAGACTTTTGTGGTGATAAAAGCCGAAACTTCTTCGTGGTAGCCTGTTGGTTCCAAATCAAACACCTCTCCATCAATCAATTCGTAGCGGTTACTGTCACCATATCGGGCAATAAAATCGTCAAAACTTAGTAACTGCTGTTGTATTGGTCTTTCGGTTGCAATGGTCATAGGTCAACTTAGCCCAATCAATATCTTTCAATATAACATTTTGCCTAATTTCTTAAGTGGAACGCTGAGATTGGGACTTGGAGACCAAGCCCCTACCTTTACAAATTAAAAGAGGATTTGGAGACCAAATCCTCTTTTAATTTGAGATCATTCGTTGCGATCGCTTGGGTCATTAGATTTAAGTCCAGAGATTAAACTAATGGGATTCCTAAAGCTAGGATTTGTATAACTAAATATATCGTGTGCTATCAAGTAGAGAATATCCTTTTTAATTTTGATTTTACCCAGTCAGCAAATCTATTGCTCTGTTCTGTCATACCCAATAGTCCAAGGTCTTGCAATACGCCTATTGAGCCAATCCAAATAGAAAAGGCGGCGATTCACATCGCCTTTTCTATTTGGGTTTTATAATCCTAAATTCAGACTTTAGGGTTAATTAGATATCTTCCAGATTTTGATTTTGCCGTCTAGACTGCCGCTAATCAAGAATTTTTGATTAACACTAAAATCTACTGATGAAACACCACGCTCATGATCTGATAGAACTTGAGTTGGTCGCTTATCTTTTAGATGCCAAATTCTAATTGTCTTATCAGCACTACCACTAGCTAGTAAGCGATCGTCATTACTAAACGCAACGGTATGTACTTCGCCACTATGTCCCGTAAGAACATCCTTTGGCTGACCTGTCGCAGCATCCCATAAACGGACAGTATTATCTTCCATTGCGCTGGCAATCAGCTTGCCATTATTGCTATAGACAATCGATCTTACAGCACTTCCATTCTCTACCAAAGTTTTCACAACTTTTCCTGTCTCCACATTCCACAATCGAATTGCACCGTCTTTGCTACCACTAACCAGAAACTTACCATCGGGCGTAAATGAGACATCATATACCCAAGACTTCTCTTGAAAAATATTGATCGGCTTACCAGTTTCCGCATTCCATAAACGAATTGTGCGATCGGCGCTAGAGCTAGCGATTATTTTTCCATCTGGACTAAAAATTGCTGTATATACTCTCTCTTGATGACCTTCAAGAGTATTCGAGATTCTACCCGCTTGCACATCCCAAATAATGACTTTGCGATCGTCACTAGCACTGACTAAGCGTTTATTATCAGGGCTAAAGTAAATATCGTAAACTCTGCCTGTATTGCCTTTTAATGTCTGTAACTTTTTGTTGGTGGCAAAATCCCATAACTCGATATTACGATCGGAACTTCCCGCCGCAACGATCTTCCCATCAGGACTAGTCGCAACACTATAAATTGCATCACTGCTTGAGAACTCTTTGGCTAACAATGGATTTGAGCTTGATGTTGCGGGAGAGTTGTTTGGGACTTCTGTTAAAGAAGTTTGTGCAGGATTTTTCGCAATTACATCTGTGCTCTCATCAGCCCCATTGATACTTGTAGATTTAGATGGAATGCCAGTTGATAATATGAATGTTGTAATCGCGATCGCGCTGAGGGTGATGAGACCTAATCCCCATTGCCAAGGTTTGATATGTCGCCAAATTAACGATTTACTTGTGTTTTGAGTATGTTCGGATATTCGATCGTGAACTTGGCGATCGCGTATATTGTCGCTGGGTTGATTGAAATTAGTACTAATTTGGATTGTAGGTAAGCTGTGATTTACATTAGAGATTGGATAGCGATCGCGGAATTCCTTTAGTGATTCATAGGCAGTATTCGCGTTGGAATAACGCTGCCGAAAATCAAACTTTACCATCTGCGATAGAATATCTGCAAACTCAGGATAGACCTTGGGTGCATATTGTCGCCATACGATCTCTAGATTCTCATCTTTATCTAGATGATTGGGAGCTATGCCTGTCATGGCTTGAATCCCAATTATGCCGATCGCATAGATATCACTGGCAAACTTTGGTTCTCCATGTGCCTGTTCGCTAGGCATATACCCAGGTGTACCAATTCCTACCGTATAACCAGTTTGTACCGACGATTGCCCGTTTAGCACCATCGTTGGCGTAGCAATTTGCTTAACAACGCCAAAATCAATTAAAAAAAGCTGTCCATCGCGCCGACGAATAATATTTTCAGGCTTAATATCACGATGAATCACATTATGTTGATGGACAAAACTAAGCACTGTTAAGAGATTTTGCAATAAATCCACAACCGCAAACTGTTCCCAAATCTTGCCCCGCAATAGTTCATGGGCAAGATCGTTTCCATCTATATATTCTTGAACTAGATAAAATTCTGATAGTTCTTCAAAGTGAGCAAATAGTTGCGGAATTTGAGGATGTGCGCCCAGTCGATAGAGAACTTGAGCTTCCGTTTCAAACAGCCGCCGTGATAGTTGTAATACGCTTGATTCTTGAATGCGCGGACATAGTCTTTTGATCACCCTCAAAGGGCGATCGGGCAAATGCAAGTCCTTTGACAGATAGGTCTCGCCAAATCCGCCACCACCTAAACGTGTAATAACTTCGTAATGCCCACCGACTAACTGCCCTTCTGTAAGACTCATAAGTTATTTATGTGGATGTCTCAGATTTGTTAATAATCTTGACATATTGCAACACACTTTAGAAGAGATGGCGCTACACACCTGCAATTTAGATAAGTACCTCGGCATAATTAAAAAACAGATCAAAACCTGTGCCGCCCATTGTGAAGGCAGCACAGGTTTTGGAGGTTATATTTAACTGCGATTAGCTATAGCAATTTTCACATGACTGCTGTCCAAAAAAGCTCAAAAAATGTAGGGGCAATTCATGAATTACCCCTACATTTTTTGTGTCACACTCAACTGAAAACCGCTATACTTACGGCGCTTTGCGCTTAATCCCAAACCAAGAAAAGCCTTGAAAGTTTTGCAAAGCAAAACTTTCAAGGCTTTTCTTGGTTTGGGATTAAGCGCAAAGCGCCGTAAGTATAGCGGTTTTCAGTTGA
>CAIJEA010000704.1 GCA_903819605.1 uncultured cyanobacterium
TGGCGTGGCGGAGCCGCGCCACCCAAAACTGGTTCTTTATTCTACTGCAAGTCCCTTCAGGCTAATCTAAATGGATTTATTCTGCCTATCCAATCGATATTAATTTGACCATGCAATTCGATACTCCGCTCGATTGGATTCCTGACTTAACCAGCGTAATCGAGTATTTTCCTTCGATTATTACACCAGAAACATCCTTAGTAGATGCGATCGCGCTCATTAGCCAAGCGCATCATCATAGTTGTAGTTTGGAAAATGTGGAGCATTCCCACTCTAGACAACCCGATCAATTAGCACAACTTGAAGTGAGAACAAGCTGTGTATTGGTAAAAAAGGATCGAGATTTAGTCGGCATCTTAACAGCCAGAGATATAGTTAAGATCACGGCTCAAAAGATTGATTTCCAAAATGCTATTGTTGCCGACTTCATGACATCGCCGATTATCACTATGCCTCAGCGATCGGTGGAAGATATATTTGCAGTTTTATTTTTATTTCGGCGTTACCAAATTCGTCACCTACCCTTAGTTGACGATCGCGGGGAGCTAATTGGTGTAATTTCCCATGAAAGTATTCGGCATATTTTACGTCCTGCAAATTTGCTGCGATTTCGACGTGTTGCGGATGTGATGTCTATTCAGGTAGTTCAGGCATCTTTAGGGACCCCCATCATTCAGCTAGCCAAGTTAATGACCGAGAATCGCGTTAGCTGTGTAGTGATCACAAAAACCGATGCAGAAGATATTCAACGTCCAGTAGGAATCGTCACTGAAAGGGATATTGTTCAGTTTCATGCCTTTCAAATCGATCTAGCGATAACTCAAGCGCAAGAGGTTATGAGTTCTCCTCTATTTTTACTCAGTCCCGAAGATTCGTTATGGACAGCCCATCAAGAAATGCAAAAACGTCGAGTCGGACGGATGGTTGTGTCATGGAACTGGGGCAAAGGATTAGGAATCGTCACGCAAACTAGTTTATTACGGATCTTCGATCCTTTAGAGATGTATGGAGTAATTGAGAATATGCAACAGACAATTCAACAACTAGAGACAGAAGCATCTGCGATAAATACTATTTCTCAGCTAGAGCTTTTGCCAACCCCAAACAGTGCTAGTCAAGCTGAAAGCCCAGATTTATCCCTATCTCATGTTTATACAACAATTAATTATCTATTGGATAATCTAGATTTACCGAAAGAGGAACAGCGATCGCTTCTCAAATCAGTGCTTGACAATCTTCAGCCTTTCTATAGCAATAGTAGATAAATGCGGCACTTTGCGCCGCATTTATCTACTATTGCTATAGAATTAAACTTTGAGAAAATACTCATTTATTCCGTTCTTAAATTAGTTGGTTGACCCCAAAGAATTTTTTCATGGGTATAGACGACCATCCCTGGTTTTGCACCTTTAGGCTTAAATACATATTTTGGAATAGTGTAAACAACAGGAACCCGATCGCTTTGTCGGGCACGGCTATAATAGGCGGCATAATTAGCTGCGGTTTGGAGATCTTGATCGTCAGCGATCGAACCCGCAGGGAGGCGCAACAATACATGACTCCCAGAAATTTCTTGAGCATGAAGCCAGAGATCGTATTCCCCCGCAATCCGAAAGGAAATCAGATCGTTTTGATAGTTATTTCTACCAACCCAAACTTCAAATCCATTAGGGGTTACAAAACGATGGCAATCAGGAATCTCTTCTTGCTTGGTTCTATTAGTCTTGTTTTTGCCACCTTTATGATTGGATTTATTACGCGGTGCATATTCGGCGGTAACTTTGAGATAGCCCTGCTGGGCTAATTCTGCTCGAATTTCTTGTAAAGCAGGAAGTTCATGCTGTTCCAATAAACTAACGGCTGTAGAGACCTGTTCGAGATAGGCAATTTCCTGTTGTACGGCTTCTAGAAGTGGGGCGATCGCTAAAGCAGCCCGTTTTTGTTTTTGATGTTTTTTATAGAAAGATTGAGCATTCTGAGCCGCATTCTGAGTAGGATCGAGCGGAATGATCACAGATTCTTCAGAATGAAAATCGGTGAGTTTAATCTCCTTCATGCCAATTTCCCATAGATGCAAATGTGCCATTAGCAAATCTGCCTTATCTTTAAAATCATCGGCTTGAGTCGAAAGTTGTAAACGCTCCAGAAATTCATTCTCTTTAATCGTTAACTTTGCTAACTGATTTTGGATAGCTTGGCTAATCTGTTGATGCAATTGCTGAAAGGCAATCTGTCCAGTTTGCTGAGAATAGTAGCGATCGCAAAAATCATTAACTGTTAGCAAGGGTTTTCCACCATCCCCCAGCTCATTCTCCCATTCTTGTTTGTCCACCTTAGCTGGTAAAGGTTTTAGATCTCCCCCAGCCCCCCTTATAAAGGGGGAAGAATTATATTCTTCCCCCTTTATAAGGGGGATTGAGGGGGATCTGTCATAACTCAGGCTAGAGATGAGAGCATATCCATTCCCTTCTAAATGTGGATAGAACTGCTTTTTATCAATACAGCTCAACCATATTTGCCAAGCTTGATATAGTGCTTCCCATTCAGACATAGATAAATCAGCAACATTTTTATCACCGCTAATATTTGCGATCGTCAATAGCGATCGCACTAGCGAAGAACTCACACCACGATAATTGCTTAGTAAATTACGTTTAATTTCTTTAGGAATTAAAATTAGGCGATCGCGCCATGAGGCAAAAGATTCATTCAGGCTAGGAATTGCTTCGAGGAGTGCTGGCGGTAATTCGTAGTGATCGCCTGTTTGGATCGGACGTACTCTTGACTGTTTGCTGCTGACTTGGTGTGCTGCGGTGACAATTTCACCATTGGCATTAACCAAAATTGCGTTGCTATACTTGCCCATCACCTCTAAATACAAATGCCACTGCACCTCATCGTCAGGACGTTTGGCAAATTGTAGATCGACTACCCGTTCCCAAGGGCTAATTAGTTGCACTGACACAAGGGCGAAACCTGCCACCTGATGCAAAATTTGTTGGCTAAAGGTGAATGTATCAGGCTGTTTTGGTGGCGGTGCACTGAGGTGTAATCTTGCGGATTGGGGATGCCAACATAGCAATAGCCATTGTTTCTTTTCTAAAGTTCGTAATTGTAAATGAAGGGTGTGGCGATCGCTTTGATGCACCTGTTCTAACCTCGCAGGCACACAAGCTTTGTTTAGCTCATGGGTCAAAGCCACAAGTGTCGTCAGGTCGGCAGGTTGCATCGTTTTAATCTCGTCTCATAAAAGAGAGTGGACGCTTTGCGCCCACTCTCAAGTTGGTTTTATGGGTTTTATTTCTCAGGATCGAGGCGTGGTCGAATTTGTTCAGCTTCAGGACAGTCATCGGATACTAGCAAATCGCCAGATGACATTCCTGTTCTTGTAACCGATGATAGTTTCTGGGTGACTGCGCCAATACTCTCTAATCTGACCATTTCTTCCCAAGAGCAAACTTCGTCTTCGTCATCGGTTTCGTAACGAATTGTTACTACGTCTCCTTCTATATCTAGTATTCTGGCTCTTTCTAGCCAACGACCCTGATCCCTCAGGTAGATCCAAACATCGCTCTTGGCTTCACAAAGTTGATATATTTTGCGATGTAGCATTCGCTTATGTCCTCAGGGTTACATAATTTTTAAGGTTAGAGCATACCTCAAAAGGTAAATAAAACTAACCTTTACTATTGTAAACGACTATACAAGCATTTATGAGATCTATTTATCGCGAGTTCTAACTAAGCGTAGAAATTCTGATTATAAAAACTAGTTTTTATAATCAGAATTTCTACGCTTAGTTAGAACTCGCGATAAATAGATCTCATAAA
>CAIJEA010000705.1 GCA_903819605.1 uncultured cyanobacterium
AAGACAAAAGAACCGAGCAACGCCAAGATTATCGTCAAGACAAAAGAACCGAGCAACGCCAAGATTATCGTCAAGACAAAAGAACCGAGCAACGCCAAGATTATCGTCAAGACAAAAGAGCTGAGCAACGCCAAGATTATCGTCAAGACAAAAGAACCGAGCAACGCCAAGAGTAACTGGCGATTAGCAAACTAAAAAAGCATGAATCTTTTTCACTGTTGATCCTGTCTCAAGTAATCGCAATCGTTCATACACGTTCTAAAAGGAAATTAAAATATGTTTCGCAATCTCAAACGAAACTTAGCGATCGCAATTTTATCGGTAGCTGTTGGGGGAATCGCAGTTCCAGCAATTTTTTCTGCTCAATCATCTATAGCGAATGGTTCTGCAACTGTTGCCCAGAAGTATGATGGAGGAGCTTTTAAACAACTCAATCTGAGTGATTTCCAAAAACAGCAACTCAAAACTATCCATGAAAGGTCTAAGCAGAAAGTTGAAGCTGTATTGACCAACGAACAACGCTCTAAACTTGCGGCTGCAATCCAATCAGGCAATAAGAAAAGCGCAATGAAATTTTTGAATCTCACCTCTGAGCAAAAACAGAAAATTCGGGACATTAACAAGAGTGACAAGGAACAAAGCCTTGCAGTTTTGACATCCGATCAACGTAATCAACTACAACAAATAAGCGCAATAAAACAAGGCAATTAATCATTAAAACCATAGAGAAAGTCGCAATGTAAAGCACCAACTTACTGGTTAAAGTTGCTTGGTTAATATGCACATCTAATATGTCATATTGACTATATTTAGAAGATTCAGAAGATTTAGAAAATCTCCTACGAAAAGGTAAATCCCACAACAATGACCTCTAAATGTCTTCGTAGAGATTAAAATTTAAATCTTGTAAAATAAAGGAAAAACTTACCAATTTTTTGCGATCCTAATGACTACTTACCTAACTAAACGTCAAGCAGTGGATCATGCTGCCCTAGTGCAGCCCGATGGCTGTACCTGTCAGAGCGCTGCAATCTGTGAAGCTCTTGGGAAAACCGCTTCAGACATTCCTACAGTACGAGCAACGTTATTATCTTTAGGCACACCAGGCGATCCTACAACTATCGGAAAATACCTGCAAAGCGTCGTCGGCAATAAATATTACTATAACGGCAATGCAAGTCTGACGGACATGCTCATTGCGATTAGGGACTCAGGTGCATTTCTGATTATTCACACCAGCCTGACCGTTAGCGGTCATGTTATTGCAATCAATGGCGTAGACGTTGATGCTTCAGGTGTCATTCAAGCTTTTCATGTCTTCGATTCTTGGAGTGAGTTTGACGGTGATAGCTTCTCCTATGCCAACCCAGACAACGAAAATTGCTTTGTTGGTTTGTACTCTAAAAACCTAATCTACTCGGCATGTGTTGCTGATGGAGGCAGCTTTGATACTGCAAAAGCCCAGTATTTTCTAGGTGCTCCTGATAGTGCTCGGAAAGGAGCATGGCTGCATATTATTCTTCCATAAGAAAATGAATAAAAATATGCTGTGCGATTGTTACAGCGCCTTGCGCTTAAACCCAAACGAACAAAAAAAATTTAAAAGCGTTGCTTAGCAACGCTTTTAAATTTTTTTTGTTCGTTTGATCGGTAATTGCTGTAAGAATCCGCGATTTAAGAATTTGTCCTAAAATTACTTTTGGCAGCAAAATAAGAATGTTATGACTTTTTAATTGTTAGTGCCATGACCTCAGAGCTAATCAACTTAGAAAATTTACCCACTCCACTAGGAGAATTTGGGCTACCTTTTGTTGGCGAAACCTTGAACTTCTTGTTCGATGCAGAATTTGCAGCAAAAAAGAAGCGTCAATATGGGGGAGTGTTTAAAACCCAAATTTTTGGTAGTCCATCTGTATTTATGATCGGTGCAGAAGCGAACCAATTCATTTTTGCCAACGAGAACAAGTATTTTGATATAAATTGGCCGCCCAGTACTCAAGCACTTTTGGGTTCTATGTCGTTAGCAATGCAAACTGGACATACTCACATTTCTCGACGCAAGCTAATGGCTCAGGCCTTTCAGCCTCGCGCATTAGCAAGTTATACACCTACAATCGCTGCGATTACAGAGGGTTATCTCAAGCGTTGGGAACAAATGGAAAACTTTACTTGGTATCCTGAAATTCGTGACTACACCTTTGATATTGCAAGCACCCTGCTGCTTGACACGCCTGATGCTTCCCAAAAATTATTGAGCAAGTATTTTCATACTTGGTGTGCGGGTTTATTTAGTGTTCCTTTGCAATTGCCTTGGACAAGTTTTGGTAAAGCTATGAAGGCAAGAAATAGTATCCTCAAACTCATTGGAGAAATTGTACAAACACGACAAAATTCCATCGAGCAGAATGAGAACTTTGGTAATGATACCCTTAGCATACTGCTCAATGCTGAAGATGAGCAAGGTAACAAACTGAGCTTAGACGAACTCAAGGATCAGATTTTGGTATTGCTGTTTGCAGGACATGAAACTCTCACCTCCGCGATCGCTTCCTTCTGTCTGTTACTTGCTCAACATCCTGATGTCTTCGATCGCGCTCGTGCAGAGCAAAAAACTCTCATGCAGACCGATCCAGCAATTACCCCTGACACGCTCAAGCAAATGCCCTATCTTGATGCCGTCATGAAAGAGGTCTTAAGGTTTGTTCCACCAGTTGGCGGAGCATTTCGTAAAGCCAAGCAGGATTTTGAATTTAAGGGCTATCGCATTCCCAAAGGTTGGACAGTTGTTTATCAAATTACTCAGTCCCATCAAGATGAAACTAGTTATTCCGAACCAGACACTTTTAACCCATCTCGCTTCTTAGAGCAGACAACCGACAAACAAAAGCTATTTAGCTATGTACCATTTGGGGGCGGTATGCGGGAATGTTTAGGCAAAGAGTACGCCAAACTTGAAATGAAGATCTTTGGGGCTATGTTGCTACGTCATCACCGTTGGGAACTTTTGCCTAATCAAAATCTTAGTATGATTACAGTGCCTACTCCCCATCCCCGCGATGGATTAAAGGTTAGCTTTCATCGCGATTGTTAGTTATGCGATCGCCAAGTAACAGCGCTTTGCGCTCAAAACCAAACCAAGAAAGAATTTAAAAGCCTTGCGAAGCAAGGCTTTTAAATTCTTTCTTGTGGTTCGTTTGATCGGTAATTGCTGTAAGTTAAGAAATAAGACCCAAACCTAAGCTATTTTGAGATTTGAATTAAACTCTTTTCTGCTACTTAACCAGTAGGTCATCATTTCGCCTTTACCTTTAACTGCGATCAGACCGCGTTGCTCACAATGAAATTGATCGCGGATGCGGACATATGTTGCCTCAGTAACTTGAATCGCGTCGGCTATTCCTAAGGATTCCATGCGACTAGCGACATTGACCGTATCACCCCAGAGATCGTAAATAAATTTCTTGGTTCCAATCACGCCCGCAACTACAGGCCCCGAATTGATCCCAATCCGCATCGAAATTTTCGTACCTTCGCGCCACTTTATTTGCGAGATTGCTTTTTGCATGTCAAGAGCCATATTGGCGATCGCAGCCGCATGATCGACTCTTGGTTGAGGCAATCCACTCACCACCATATAAGCATCCCCAATCGTTTTGATTTTTTCGAGCTTGTGGCGATCGCACAAATTATCAAATATAGAAAAAATGCGATTGAGCAAACCCACGACTTCAGTGGGAGACATGCTACTTGAAAGCTCGGTAAAGCCAACTATGTCGGCAAATAACACCGATACCTCTTCAAACCCATCCGCCATAGATGCACGGCTATGTTTGAGCTTTTTGGCGATCGTCGCAGGCAGCATATTCAGTAATAAACTCTCAGAACGATCTCTCTCAGCCTGTAGCTCTTGCTGTACGCGAATGCGCTCTGTCACATCGCGAAAATACCATACCATCCCATAAAACTTACCTTCAGGAGAATGCACTTGTCCTGAATAGCAATCGATCACGCGGCGATCGGCAAGATAAATCTCTTGTTGAGTGTATATTTCAGAAGAGTCATAGGCATTCTCAAGAGCCTCAACTAGTCCTTCTGGTAGTTGGAGGTGATGTTGCAATAGGCTCAGTAATCCTCCATATTCCACAGATTGCAGGACTGATTCAGGAATTTGCCATAACTGACAAAATCGATTGTTATAGCTAACAATACGTCCTTGCTCGTCCACTGCCAAAACACCATCAAAGGACGCTTCTCGCTGAGATTTCAAGAGCGAATTACTGCGTTGAAGCGCTTCTTCAACTTCTTTACGCTGGGTAATGTCTGATAATTCACGCGACTTATCAAGTGAAATTGCCAACTGTTGACATAGCAATCGCGCAACTTGTAAGCGCTCAGGTTGTAGTAGTTTTTTGCTGGAGGTATCTTCTAAATAAATTGCGCCCAACAATTTGCCAGCCTCGCATAGAGGTATACATAGCGATGATTGGGGACTATGAATCAACCAAAAGGGATCGTTGGCGAAAGATGGTTCGGGATTGTCTTGGTTCCAAGTTACTTCTATGCGATCGCGCAAGGTACTTTGCACCATTAACATCGGCAAACTACTAGCATCAACCAAGTCGAGGGGTGTTGTCGGCAATATTTCTTGATTTGCCGATCGCTCTAGGAGCATGGCAGCGACAGTAAATTCTTGACCATCAGCTAAAATTACAGCCCCTGACTGTGCCTCTAGTAACTCCAATAACGATGAAAGCCCTAGATTGACTAGCTTATTAACATCTAACTCTCGTGAAATATCTTGCGCTGCTTGAAGTGCTGCGACAAAATTGAAATCTGACTGATTAGCATTATTCGTTGCGCTCATCAATTTCTTCACTGATTTAGAGGACAAAGAATTGATCTGCGATCGTAATGTAACAATGCGATACCTCAATCAGAGCCTAAAAAACTCATATAATCCTAACCAAACAGATCAATTTATGGCATCAGACATTTTACTGAACATCTACAAAATATAATTCATTGCTATATACCCTTTTTTACAGCCCTATGCGCTCAATCCCAAACTTATAAAGATCTTGAAATCTCCGCAAAGCAACACCTTCAAGATTTTTATTGTGCTTTGCTTGATCGGTAGTTGCTGTAAAACCCAAAAAACAGAGGTAGCACTAAGTGCTACCTCTGTTTTTTGATCAAGCTCGCCAAACGATATTTTTATTGAAGTGTATATAGTCGCGATCGCGATAGACGCTCTAACCAAGGAGCAAGAAATTTCTCGTTAGCTTGCTTTTCTTGTGGCTCTTGAGTTTCCAAGGGGTGAGGTGCTAACCCCCTTAGGGCAGCAGTCGTTACGCAAAACATTGACTTCTGAAAAGATAGACAAATCTTGACAAGTACATCTTCTTTTCCTCGATCGCCTTCCCGATAAATTTTTTGTAAATATTCAGGAAGATGGTGACGCATATCCTGCATCAGCAATGTTGGTGGAATACCAGCTCCTCCCACTGGTAGTGGATCGGCATAGAGTACCCCGTAATTAAACTGGGAAATTTCTGTGGAAATTTGATGCTCTTGAGCATTATAAGAAACCGTGCCTCGGAAGGGGAAGGAACGGAAAAATACTGCCTCAACATAGGGCACTGCCGTATCCATTAAAAATGTCAAGTTAGCAGATGCAGGCACGATCTCGTAATAGTCATCGTTGAGCTTTACCTTGTAAATATAAGGGACGCTTGCTGCGGCAACTAGACCATCTTGAATATGCTTAACTACGTCTGTGATGCTTGTAATTTCGCCACGATCGTAGCGATCGCTCAACTCTAAAAACATTGGCGACATGAAAGACCAGAAATATCCCAGAGCACTATAGTAAGTCATCAGTCGAACTTGCTCTGGCAAAAAATCTGGAAATAGACTATGCATAGCGGCTAACAAAGGATTGCGCTTGACTTTTGCAGCGATCGCTTCTTTGGCTCGGTTCTTGAAATCTTCGGAGTCCAAATAAGCATCAAGCTCACCGCCGCCATGCCAAAACATTGCCTTCATACAATATTCAGCAAATTCAAGATTAATGCGATCGTGCCACAAATGGTGAAAAAGCTTACTTAGGGAAAAATTGCCATTAAAAAATTTAAAAAATGGGAAAACTACCAAAAACTGGTGCTCAGAAATATAAGTCAGATTTTTATAATATTCGCCTAGTACAACACCATAGCTTTTGAGGATGCCAACGACCTCTATTAAGTTTTCAGCAGACTCTGGAAGCAAAGCGCCACCTGCTTCCAAGCGTAGTTTTACTGTTTTAAGGTTCGGGTCGATAGGTTTATTTTGAATTAATACACTCATAATCAAATTTTATAATGACTTCTTACCAGTTAAGCATTTACCGAGCTTTGAAGGAAAACTCAAATTTTGGCTAAGTTGCTGGGCATATTTAAAAAACAGAGTCAAAACCTGTGGCGCACGCTGCGCGTGCGCCACAGGTTTTGGGGTTTTATATCTAATTGCACCTAGCTACTTGTAGCTATAAATCAGATTGTTTACTAGTTGAAATAATGTGAATATCAACATTTTTGAGTAGTCTTAAAATTCTTTGAGTGAGCGATCCCTTAAATAAAATCTGCCAACGAGATTTCTGGCTTTCACCCATAACAATCTGCGTAATTCGATATTTTTGTGCAGTTTGCACGATCGCCTCTAAAGCATTACTATCACGTACTCGAATAAAAGTACCCTCAAACTCTTTACAGAGTCGCTCGCAGGTTTCGATATGTAAGCTTTCGGCTTTGGTCAAGAAACGATCGGGATTATCCACAAATAGAACATAAAGTTGAGCGTGCATATATCCTGAGATTCTCGCTCCTCTTCGCAACAATTGGAGCGAATTTGGATAGGTGGAAACGCAGACTAACACCCGTTCATGAATATTACAAACGAGCTTTGTGGAAGAGTCTGATTGATCGTGAGCTTCTAGATCGTCTTCAATATTGTCGGCTATTTCTCGCAGCGCTAACTCACGCAATGCAATCAAATGGCGGCGCTGAAAAAAGTTGTTGAGAGATTGATCGATCTTTTCAGGTGCATAGATTTTGCCATCACGCAGTCTTTCTTGCAGGGTCTCAGGCGTAACATCGACAACTATAATTTCATCGGCGGCCTCTAAAAGGCGATCGGGAATTCGTTCCCTTACAATGACTCCCGTAATTTTTGCTACGGTATCATTGAGGCTCTCAATATGCTGAATATTGACAGTGGAATAGACATCAATTCCAGATTCGAGTAATAGTTCTACATCTTGATAACGCTTTTCACGTTCTGCATTAGGGACATTAGTATGAGCCAATTCATCAACTAGAGCTAGTTGTGGCTGTCGTTTCAGAATTGCTTCTGTGTCCATTTCGGTTAGGGTTACTGCTTCCCAATTAATTTGTTGGCGGGGAATTAGTTCTAAACCGATCGCTTTTTTAATTGTTTCAGCTCGATTATGGGTTTCCAGTAAGCCAATCACGACATCGATTCCTTCGGCGCGTAGTCGATGTCCTTCTTCTAGCATCCGATAGGTTTTGCCAACTCCAGGACTCATTCCGATAAATATTTTATGTTTGCCCCGACGATGAGTTTTAATCATAATAAGTGACTGTAGCAATAAGCTCTAACAGCATAATAACGTAAAGGCAGTTGATGAAATGCCTTTACGTTATTCTAAGCTTTTGATAAAGAATCTAATGCTAAATTTAGCTGCAATACATTCACCCAATCTTCACCGAAAATGCCTAAAAGAGGTTTACACTCGCGCAGACGAGAACCTTCTCCCCCTCAGTGTCAAATGGATGGACAGTGACATTCATTGAACGTAATAGTCGCTATTGGATTGAGGCAAGAGCAGGACTCAAAAACACCGAGCTATTTGCGAAAGCAACGAAAATAGCTTGTTTGCCAATTATCGCTCTCGTAGACATAGTTCGGTATTTAGATCGTATTACTTGAAACAATAGTATCTTCTGTGGGGATTGTTCAAGATTATATAGGGACTTGTACAGAGAGTTTTTTTATAGTCATCAGCCTGCGCTTGTTTTTGGCTGGCGCTATAGGGTCTGGCTACTTTCGGTCTGGCTCTCATGCGGTAATGTACCAAGCCATGCACATTTTTATATGTACTTTCGATTCCTAGTTTTTCCTTTAGCCATCGGCGTATCTTGCCGTAGCTATTAAATCCTTCTTCCTGTTGCAGTTGTTTGTCCAATGCTTGTTGCGCCCAAGTCGGGATTTTCGGCTTTCGACCTACTCTGGGTTTATGGCTTAGGATTCCTGCTATTCCATTCTCTCGGTATCCTCTTAACCACTCTTGCACTGTGCTACGGTTTCTACCGATTAGTTGGGCGGCAGCTTGTACGGTTGCGGCTTGCTTGCTTTTCAGTAAATACAATACCTGCACACGCTCTTTGTCTGATGCTGTTTTTTGCTTGCCTGGCATCTCTTTTAGCTTTTCTTCACTCTCAGTTATTTCTAATTTATAGACTCCTGCCATTTTTTTGTCCTCTTCCTCCTTTTTCTCTCATATCATCTGTTGCGTCTTTTTTGTGCTTTGGTATTACAGGGTATAATTGCTTCCTATCTCAATACAGCGATCGCAGGCAATCATGATTCCAGAATCGGGCGAAGGTTTTAAGTCGGGCTTTGTGGCATTAGTAGGACGACCGAATGTTGGTAAGTCTACTTTGCTCAATGCCCTCATCGGTCAAAAGATAGCGATTACTTCGCCCGTTGCCCAAACTACTCGCAATCGCTTGCGCGGGATTTTGACATTACCTGAAGCGCAAATAGTTCTTGTCGATACGCCTGGAATTCATAAACCGCATCATTTGCTGGG
Source organism: uncultured cyanobacterium (assembly GCA_903819605.1). Lineage (GTDB taxonomy): Bacteria > Cyanobacteriota > Cyanobacteriia > Pseudanabaenales > Pseudanabaenaceae > Pseudanabaena. Next base: position 8,870 of record CAIJEA010000705.1, read on the forward strand.
ACAAACAATCGTCAAAAATGCGATCGGTGCGATCTCCTCGGTTGATTTAACAGTTTTGCTGGTGGATGGGAGCGATCGCATGGGAACAGGCGATCGCTTTGTGGCGGAAACAATTTTGCAGAGCAAAGTTCCTACGATTTTAGGAATTAATAAAATTGATATCCTTGGCGATGAGTCGGGAGATACGTTCACGGGTTATGAGAGCTTTGCCGAAGAGCATGGTTGGCAAGTTGCTAAGTTCTCATCATTGACAGGAGAGGGACTGGAAGCTTTACAGGCAATGATGTGCGATCGCTTGCCTCTTGGCCCCTATTATTATCCGCCCGATCTAGTCACCGATCAGCCCGAACGCTTCATTATGGGCGAGTTGATTCGCGAACAGATTCTCTTACTTACCCGTGAAGAAATCCCACATTCAGTAGCAATTAGTATCGATCAAGTGGATGAACAACCTAAAATCACCAGAGTAATGGCGACTATCCATGTAGAACGCGATTCTCAAAAGGGAATTTTGATTGGGAAGAAGGGGCAGATGCTCAAGGAAATTGGTACGCAAGCAAGATTACAAATGCAGAAGATGATCATGGGTTCTGTCCATTTGGAAATGTTTGTCAAAGTCCAACCCAAATGGCGTTCATCGAGATTTCAACTATCCGATCTCGGTTATCGAGTGGAATAGCGATCGCGCTCTCATTAAAAACAATAGTGGCAGTGCAAAGCGCTGCCACTATTGTTTTTTAAATTTCGTTACCTAGCCAAATCCTAACTCCCCACATTCCGATCAGAATTAGAAGTAAAATAATATCGCGTGGAAGTAGTTTGAGCGGATTCCAAACCATAACGTGAGTATTGGGAGTAGTAAAACCGCGTACTTGCATTGCACTTGCAGTCTGTTCGGCACGGATGAATAGATTGTCGATTAAACGTTCGGCAAGGATTAGCCAAATTTGAGTGGTTCGTTTAAATCCTAATCTCTTCCAATTAATGGAACGGGTACGCATTGCTCGAACGAGGTTTTGCACCTCTTCTAAAACTAAAGGGACAAAACGCAGAGCCAGCGTTAGTGTCAATACGATTTCGGTCACAGGCACTTTTAGCGATTTCAAAGGAGAACAAATCGAGGCGATCGCTGCCGTAATTTCCTCAGGAGCGGTGACTAGTAAAAATAGAGTGGGCGCGTAGAGATAGGTAAAAATCAACGTACAGACACGCACGCCTAAATCAAGAGATTTACGAGTTACCGTAATACTGCCAGCTTTCCAAACAACATAGCTGTAAGGAGTGGGTTGCGGTAGCTTGATTGTTAGGGGTGAAGTGACGATCGTTTTATCAGGCGCAACATTTACTTCGGGCATGGGGCGGCGTGGCTGCACGGTCGCATTAAACCCATCGGGTGAAATTGTGGCGATCGCCAAAGTCATAAATGCCAACAACAGCAAAATCCCCATTTGCTGTTTCCAAACTCGCATCGGAATTTGTGAGGCAAGGGTGAGGACGATCAATAAAACGGCGATCGCAATGCGCCAAACTCCGCCTGCTTGGATAGGTGACAATAAAAAAGTAAGTAACCCGAACAACTTAATGCGCGGATCGAGGCGGTGAAGCCATGTGATGGGTTGTTCGAGATAAAGTCCGATGGGAAGCGATCGCAGTATATCCACTATATTCTGATATTTTAATGTTTTTTGGGATTTGATTATGGCAGTTTCCAATATACAAAGAAACTACATTATTTTATAGACTATCCATCAAAACTCCTCTTATAGATATGTCTAGCTAGCTCAAAAAGATAGCTATCTTTTTTATTTTTTGAATAACCAAAGTAGCGAAAAATATAATTTAGTTTAGTGCTGTTATTTTCTAGTGATACCTTCACTTGACCACTTGAAGTTAAAAACCAAAAAGTTTGATAAAGTCCTTGAATTAAATAATTTCTGTCCTGAGAGTTGTCGCTCTTTTGTAAATCTTTCTGCAAATCATTTAAGGCTTCATGAAAATTAATTGCTTCCCGTTTCCTAGCCCTCTTCAGCAAAGTAGCATAATGTTTCTCTAATGGAATTTTTCTAGTAGACTCTTGACTGCCAATCTTCTTTTCGATTTCATTTGCAGAAATTGACTGAAATAGTTGTAATAAATGCTTCTCATAGTCTATTAGACTATCATCCAGCAAAAACATAGCTCGCATATTGACTATAAATAGATAAGCTACATCCTGCTCGTTAATATTCTCAAATATACGACTATGAGCTAACCAATTCCTCGTCATTTTCATGATCCATGTGAAAGCAAATAACTCTTGCTTTAATTCTTGACTTACAGACTTCAGTGATTTCCAAGGGTTAGCAGATTCCCACTCATGAGCTAAAGTTCTAACGAAGAGTTTATAAAATGTAACTTTATCTGCTGGTTCTCGTAAGGGTAAGAAATTTTCTAGGACATCTAAATAGTTGTGTAAATCTTCAAGGGTAATCTGTTTATCTGGCTCTTGAATAAAACGGTTAAAACGTAACTTTTCCTCGGTTAAATTTCTAAGATATTTACATCCTTCGATAATCCCACGACGTAATCGAGAGTATGGATTATCATAACAAGATTTTACCCATGATTGGACTTTAGGCTCAGACTTCTGATATATCTGAGGTAGTGATATTTTTGCTTGCTTAAAAGCTGCTTGTATAGTTTTAGTGTTCTCGCCGTGATTAGAGCAGAACAAAATATGTGTTTTAGGAAAACCTAACTCAACAACTAAATCGGTATATAAATAGAAACCAGCTATTTTCTCTAAATTGTTACAAGCATTTTTAAATGACTCATCATTGTTGGTTTTGTGATCTTCCTCTGTATATTTTTCAAATTCAAATAGTAATTTCAAGAAATCAGTACTAATCTCGCTTGGGTCATTATAAGGTTTTAAGTCTATATCAAGAATGATGTAGTCGATTTGATTCAATTTGTCCTTATCTCTAATAAAGCTCAATCCATCTTGAAAGGTTAACTCAAGGAAAACACCTTGCCCTTTCAGTTGTCTCTTTAATTCACGCGCATCACTCTCAAAAGGTTGACTAATAATGCTGTCTAACACATAAGATGCAGTAGTTTCAACAGAATTTTCAACTGAATTATCAAAATCTTCAATCCACAAAAAACAGCTCATGATTTACCTAAAATTTATTCTTTAAAAATTGATTATAAATGCCAAATTGTATTACAAAGTTATCCTGATATTTAGGTTTGACAAAAAGACTATCTGTTTTACGCGCTAAAACTGAGAAGAAAGTATGTCCTTTCCCATTACCCTTGCTGCTCATGCGTTCCAAACGAGTACTAGGATTACAACATTCTATAGTTTGATGATCACCATTATTAATTAATTTCAATATGACTGATTCTTTAGTGTCAGATGCATAGTACTTAAACGCATTGATTATTATTTCGTGTAACAGAATGACTAAAAAAGATTCAGTCACACCATATTCTTTAAACTGAATATCATCACGCTCAAATCCAATAATTTCTAATTTAAAAAAATGTTGCTCAATCCACTTGAGTTGGTCATCTAAATTAAAAGGCTGGCTAATTAAGTTAGAAAAACTTTCTTCCCATTCCAACTGTAAAGATGATTCTAACTTATAATAGTCATCATACCAAGTTTTGCGAGTTATTTGATTATCTACTTTACCCTGTTGAATTGCATAAGACATATAGTGATGACGTATCTTATCCACTGCCGATTTAGATAATAAATGCAGTAACGCCATTTTTAAAGTGCTATTTAGCACATCAATTAATCTGCCCTTGCCCTGTATATCATTTTTTAGTTTTTCCTTGAGCAGTTTATCATCAGTGGAAATAATGCTAAATATATCTAACAAACCACGCATAGTTTGTGCGGCTTCAATGTAGACTTTATCATTTTTTCCGTGACTTGTATTGTAAACGATCGCATCTAAAGGACTACGGAATTTATGAGCAAACATAGACATC
>CAIJEA010000706.1 GCA_903819605.1 uncultured cyanobacterium
AATCAGAGCCAGTGGGAGAGTACTAGAAAAATCGCATGTCAGCATCATGAGATGGGAGCAAAAATTGGCAACTCAGTCACAGCAATGGAGTCCAGATGCCCCATCTGAAGCAGATATAACAGTCGATCGCTTTTTGTCCCCATTCGCTGGTGGCTAAGCGATCGCTGATGTATTTACCGACACTCCAGTATAGTTTGATCAGTTCTTGGTTTGCGGTAGCGATGACCTTTTGCTGAGCAGCTTTGATGAGGGTGAGAACTTCAGCAAATTGGGGTTGCAAAGAATCTGACATTAAGTGGTTTTACTAAAAACTTTAATATTTAATAGTATGATACAAGGCATCTCAAATTGAAGTAAAATAAGGCGCGTTACATTTCATTAACACAACCTACAAGATTGGCGATCGCACTATGTCAACGCTATACTGCATCTGTTTCAGATGAATACAGCAACTCTCCATGCTCCATCACATACTTCAATGGGATTTTGGGATTATTGATATCTTTGCCACCTTTACTGTGCCATTTTTCTTCCCACTGCGTATAAAAATACTCCAAAGCTGGCGGTGTAAGTTTATGGATAGACAGCAAGTTAATTCCTCTATAAACGGCAAATATCCAGTTTACCTGCCTATACTTTTCAATAATTCTAGGATCAATGTGGTGATGGGTAGAAAAGCTCTTTGTAAGGGCTATATTCACTGATTTCAACTCGAACTCATTACCATCAGAGTCTTTAGCATCATTTCCCTCTCTGCCAGGTATAACCGTTAGTCCCGTCACTGGGAGAACTTGTAGAATTTTTCCACCATTGTCCTGAAAAATATCATTAATACCATGTTGGACTGCTAGGTCTTGGTATCGCTTAATGTATGGAAATAAGTCGTCAAGAATTGCTTTGTCTGGATGAGGTGTCATTCTGTTTCTTTTCTAAGAAGTTCAGTAATGTCAACCTCTAGAGCTTTTGCAAGACGTTCCATGTTGTCGATTGATACGTTGCGCTCACTGCGTTCTACAGAACCCACATAGGTGCGATGCAAACCTGCCATGTCGGCAAGTTCTTCTTGAGAAAGCCCTCTTATCTGACGGATCTGACGCAATCTTTGGGCAAAGATCCGTCTGGCATTAGATGACACAGTTTCTAGAAGTTGACATGACCTCTATAATGAAGAGATGATGACTATAGGTCTACAGACTATAAGTAGCGTTTTGAAAATCCCATGCCCCTACAGCAAATGAAATTCCCAGTGGAAATTGAAAACATGGGTTCCTCGCCAACCTATCAAACTGCTCTAGGAGCAGCATTCTTGGGAGATTCTCTTGAACTTTTAAAGCAACTTCCTGACAAAAGTATCAATCTGGTTCTAACTAGCCCTCCGTTCGCGCTTCAGAGAGAAAAAGAATATGGTAACAAAGGGCAAGACGAATATATTGGGTGGTTAGCACAATTTGCCGAGGTCGTCTACAAGAAGTTAAAAGACGATGGCAGCTTTGTACTGGATTTAGGCGGTGCTTATGAAAAGGGAAAGCCAGTCAGAAGTTTATATAACTTCAGAATTCCAATCCATTTCTGCGACGAAATTGGGTTTTTCTTAGCCGAGGACTTTTATTGGTTTCACCCCTCAAAATTGCCTAGCCCAATTGAGTGGGTAAACAAACGAAAGATTAGGGCAAAAGATTCAGTCAATACTGTTTGGTGGTTCAGTAAATCAGAATTTCCCAAGGCAGATGTGTCCAGAGTTTTAACTGAATATAGTGACCGAATGAAGAAGCTTCTTGAAGATCCAGAGAAATTCTACGATCCTAAGAAACGCCCTTCTGGGCATGATATCAGTACAGGATTTGGGAAAAATAACGGCGGGGCAATTCCGTCTAATCTTCTACAAATCCCGAACTCGGACTCAACTGGTCAATATCTTCGAGGCTGTAAGGCTCTGGGATTAAAAGCACATCCAGCACGATTCCCTAGTAAACTCCCAGAATTTTTTATCCGTTTCCTCACAGATCCCAGCAATCTTGTCGTTGATATATTTGCTGGCTCAAATACTACTGGCTTTGTCGCTGAACAGGAGTGTCGTTATTGGTTGGCTTTTGAAAATGAACTTCAATATCTTGCATCGTCATCTTTGCGATTTATGCCAAAGGATTCAGACGAGAATGATCTAAGTCTTGCTTACCAAAAAGTTATGGTGGGCGATTCAGTTGAAATGATCCCAGAATCCAGACAACTAAAACTGTTTGAAAAAGCGAATATCAATCTTAATGGGCACTAATGCACTAATGTGCGATTGATGCTGCAATGCCCATTTCATACCGATAAAAAGTACCCCTGTTAAGGTGCAAAAAATAGCGAACGTAGATTAGTTGTTTCAGCTATCAAGAATCCATTCTCTTGGACTTTTGATGTGAAATTTTACGGATTTATATCACTGGAATCACGCAAGTTTGTTAGTCATCTTAACAGGGATACGATAAAAAAGACATAAATACGTCGATCACGATTTAGTTGACCAGTAGTGCCACGCATGACACTAACTTAGTTTTGATAGAGCATTTACTAATTTTTTATTTTCATGTTCCAGACGAACTGCCACTCGAAAATAGCGATCGCGCGGACGCAAAACTGTACAACCGAATATTTACAAAGCGGTTTTATGATCAGCCGATGACACAAGTATTTCTCAGCATAGTGTAAACCCTTGACAACAAAGGAAAACACACCGATTACAGAAAAAAATTTCTATACTTGCTTGCGAACCATAGATAAAATCTGCCAAGATGGGGAGTAAATGTCGTTTGTCTCATAAGGGAAGATTTGCGTGACTGTTGCTGCTTCTGTTTCTGCACCTGATATCCAACGTCCAACTGATTCGGGAATTTATATTACGATTCACGGTCACTTTTATCAGCCTCCGCGTGAAAATCCCTATCTTGATGCGATCGAGCGACAAGAAAGTGCGGCTCCTTTTCATGACTGGAATGCACGAATTCACCACGAATGCTATCGCCCCAACGCATTCTCGCGGATCGAGCGGCGGGATGGCAAAATCGTCAAGATCGTTAACAACTATGAGTACATGAGCTTCAACATGGGGCCAACGCTGCTCTCATGGATGGAGTTTCACGATCGCGACACCTATCAAGCAATTTTAGATGCGGATAAACGTAGCGCCGAGCGCCTCAATGGTCATGGCAATGCGATCGCGCAGGTATATAACCACATCATTATGCCCTTAGCGAATTGGCGCGACAAGTTAACGCAGATTCGTTGGGGCAAGGCAGATTTTGCAGAAAGATTTGGACGCGAACCCGAAGGAATGTGGCTGGCAGAGACGGCTGTTGATTATGAAACCCTTGAAGCCTTAGTTTTAGAAGGCATTAAATTTATTGTGCTTGCACCATCTCAGGCGCAGCGTTGCCGCCCTATTCCTAGCAGTGACAATCCTAATCCTGCTTGGCAAGAGGTAGGCGGCGCACAGATAGATCCCAATCGTCCTTATCGTTGCTACTTACGTCGCCATAACAATAGCAGCAGCAATGTATCTGAGCTTGGTCAGTTCCATTTACCACCAGATAATGATGCCTATATTGATGTGTTTTTCTATGATGGTCCCATTTCCCGTGATATGGGATTTGGCGATCTCTTAGGTAGTTCTAGTAATTTTGCTAAGCGACTTAGTCAAGCCGTAAGAACCGATAATCGTTCACACCAAATCGTATCAGTTGCCACTGATGGCGAAACCTTTGGTCATCATAAACACTTTACCGAAAAGACGCTTTCCTACGCCTTTGTTGAAGAGTTTCCCAGTCGCGGCTGGACGGTAACTAATTATGCCCATTATTTGAGCCTATTCCCACCTACATGGGAAGCCGAACTGAAATCAGTAACTGCATGGAGTTGTGCCCATGGAGTCGATCGCTGGCAAGGTGGCTGTACCTGCGGCGGTGAAGGTTCTGGCTATCAACAACTATGGCGACGACCACTGCGCGACAGTCTTAACTGGTTACGCGATCGCCTTGCTACCGTGTATGTAGATATCGGACGCAAGTATTTTAACGATCCTTGGGAAGCACGCGATCGCTATATCGAAGTTTTGCAATATTCTCTACGCGATGGTATTGCCGAAAATTCTCCAGTATTAGAGAAGTTTTTTGAGCAGCAATGTGGCAGTAAAGCATCAACATCGGCGCAGAGAATTGATGCCTTGCGTCTATTGGAAATGCAGCGCCATGCTCTCTTGATGTTTACCAGTTGTGGTTGGTTTTTTGAAGAATTATCACGCCCTGAAACTGTCCAAATTTTGCGCTATGCAGCCAGAGCGATCGAACTTGCCGCCGATGTTGCGGGAGTATTGCTAGAGAACGAATTTATCAAGCGTATGGGAGAAGCGCCCAGCAACTTAGCGAAGTTTAAGGACGGGGAAGGCGTTTATCGCGAACAAGTAGTTACCAATCGCATCACTCTGGCACAGGTGGCAGCTCAATATGCGCTCAGTTCGACTTTAGGGAACTACGGGCGATCGCAACAAATTTATTGCTACACGATTCAGCAGCAGGACTATCAACTCCAACGCATTGGCTCAATGTCTTTAGCGATCGGGCAAATTCACCTAGTTTCTGGGATTACTCAAGAGGCTGTAAATTATATTTTTGCAGTTCTACATCTGGGTGGAGACGATTTTCATTGTTGTATCCAACCCTTTACGGGACGGCGCGAATATGAGGAGATCAAAGCAACTCTATTTAAGACTCTCAAACAAGCAAATACTGCCTCAGTAATTTTATCAATGGCAAGTCAATTTAGTGGTGAGCAGTTTAATCTGCATCATCTCTTTGCTGAGGAGCGCCATCGAATTTTACAACTGTTAGCCGATGAGACTCTGACGAGGCTCGATCAGTTATACGAGCAAGTCTATCGTGATAACTATGGAATTCTCATCTCCTTCCGCCGCGATGATTTGCCAGTACCACCCGAACTTCAAGTTGCGGCAGATATTGTTTTAAATAATCGGCTTACGGAAGAACTCAAGCGTTTAGATACAGGTGAATCGCTTCCAATTGTGGGACTAGATGCAGTGGCGATCGAGGCAATTAATCTAGGCTGTAAATTTAATCATGCGGAAGATGCCAAGATTCTCGAGAATTATATTTTGAAGCAAATACAGCAGCTTTCGGCGCTTCAAGATATTGATGGGAAGTCATTGTTTAATTATCTCAATCAAATTGAACAGTCTTTAGCCATCAGCGATCGCCTAAATCTCAAGCTAAATCTCAATCTCTCTCAAGAGGCTTTTCTGAATTATCTGTCGGCTCGTATTGCGCCTAAATGTTCTCTTGCTCGCCAAATTCTTGATTTAGAAACCGTTCAAAAGCAACCAATTCATATTGAGGTAAACCTTTGCGAAAGTATCTCTAATCTGGAGTTACATCAATTAATTAATACGGCCAGTCTACTAGGAATTGCCACCGAAGCTTGGCTTCGCGCTTAAATCAAATCAAAAAAATAAAGTAGGGGCAATTCATGAATTGCCCCTACTTTATTTTTTTGGGTTTGCGATGTTATGACATTAGCCAGTGATGTTAAGACAGATCCCTCACCCCGCAGAGATTTGCAGCATAACTCTGGGCAGAGTTTTATGCTGTAAATCAAGTTAATAATAAGGGCGGTGCGAAGCGCCGCCCTTATTATTAACTTGATTTAAGATTTCGCTAAAGCGTCTAGTGTTAGTTTATTTTCATTATTCCAATTGCATTAAGTGCAGTCATCTAGAAGTAGCCAGTTATGTTAGAACAAAAACAAAACCCAGAAGAGAGTTG
>CAIJEA010000707.1 GCA_903819605.1 uncultured cyanobacterium
GCGCGAAGCGCCGCAACTCTCCTATGGGTTTTATATGAGGATGAGAAGTATCCTCATATAATTAGTGTTGATTAACGCAAGCTAATAACTTTAGGCTTGTCGCTGGTCAAGTGAATGGTATCGACAAAACGAGCAGTCTTCGATTGAGTCGAGATGACCAAAGATTGGGTACGGCAACCGCCAGCAAAGAAACGTACGCCTTCCATCAAAGTTCCTGGTGTAATGCCACAACCAGCAAACAATACATCTTTGCCACAAGCCAATTCATGAGCATCATAGACTTTATCGCCATCTTCGATACCCATTTCCTTGAGACGAGCCAAATTGCCTTCGCGTGTCCACTTAGCACTTTCAGGAGTATTTACTTCAGCAGGATCGTAAACTAGACGACCTTGGAAATGTCCGCCCAAGCAACGCATTGCGGCTGCCGAGATAACACCTTCAGGAGCAGCACCGATACCCATAAGAGCATGGATGTTTGTGCCTGAGAAACCACAGCAGATTGCAGCAGATACGTCACCATCACTGATCAAACGTACGCGAGCGCCAGCAGCACGAATTTCAGAAATCAAACCTTTGTGACGAGGACGATCCATAACCACTACGACCAACTCATCAATCGCACGGTCAAGACATTCAGACAAGATTTTGAGGTTTTCGGTAGGTGTTTTACGGATATCTACGTGACCTCTTGCCGCAGGAGGTGCAGCTAGTTTGTCCATATAAAAGTCTGGTGCTTGAAATAAACCACCACGCTCAGAAATCGCCAAAACTGCCATCGAGCCATTTTGACCGTAAGCAACGAGGTTTGTACCTTCGCAAGGGTCAACAGCGATGTCAATTTCTTGTAATTCTTCAATGGTGCAGAATTCCGCAGCGTTAGCTTGGGTGCAGATGCCAACTTCTTCGCCAATATAGAGCATGGGGGCTTCGTCGCGTTCGCCTTCACCAATGACGATGCGTCCGCGCATGTGAATTTTGTTCATGCGTTCGCGCATTGCTTCCACTGCTGCTTCATCGGCTTCGTCTTTTTTGCCTAAGCCCATGAACTTAGAAGATGCGATCGCTGCCTGTTCTACGACCTCAATAATCTCAAGGCTGATTGTACTATCCATGCGTAGGAATCCTTACTTATCTAAATTTTATAATCATTAGGCTTTTGTTATGTTCTAGAAATTTTCTGGAATCAAAAAACAAAATTAAGATGGTTGTGTCTTACTACACAACCTCGTAATTAAGTTTACAGGGCAGACTGTCACCAAACCTATAAGAAGGCTAAATGAGTCTTATTAAGTTTTCATAAGCTTTGTTGAGATTTAAAACCAACAAGAGGATGGGGTGTAAATTCCCCCATCCTCTTGTTGGTTTATTTAAGCTTCTCTAGTTGAGCCATTAGCTTTGTTGCCAGCAATATCGTCGTATGCCGAAACAATTATACAAAGACTCAAAGGAGCAGTAACTAAAATGCCTATGCCTAATAAGAGTGCTCCTACAAAGTTCAATGCCATGATGGCTAGAAGAAGTACAAATACTTGGAGCCACTGTTTTGATACAAGCTTACGACTTGTTTCTAAGGCTTGAAAAAATTCTAAATCCCAATCTACTGCAAACTGAATTGCGAATACATAAGAAACCGATAGATATATCCCAGGAAGCACTAAAAGCAAAAATCCCAAAGCACACAATACACCACCAACCAATGAGATCAGGAATAGTTGTAAAAAGTACTTGTTGGTTAGACCTTTGAAAAAATCAGTAAAAGTAAAGGATTGTCCTCGGAGAACAGCCAAGACCACAAAGGTATAACCAGCAGCCAAAGGTGTACCAATCAAGGCTGCGATCGATCCGCCGACAGCAGGGATAAAAGATAAGACTGCATTAATTAAAGCGATTACAACGAAAAATCCAATCATCGGGCCAAAGCTTGGCTGGAGGATCTCCCAACCTTTCCGAAAATACTTCTCAACGTTGACTTCATAGTCCTTTTGCAAAAGTATATCTAACTGTTCATTACCACTAGTATTCATAGCAGCACAACTCCTTATTTAAATTTTTTAGGTAAATATAGCTATAGCCCAATAAGTTAAGACGTAAAACCCAGAAGAGAGTTGAGGTGCGAATCGCCGCAACTCTCTTCTGGGTTTTGGTTTTGTCCTAACATAACTGGCTATTTCTATACATAGAGCATTTCTTATGGTTTTAAGATTACTACGGTGTAATCCATTAAGTGTGATTTGATACAAAAATGAGTCATAAAACCTATGCCGTAAAGCCCAAATAGATAAAGGCGGCGCTTCGCGCC
>CAIJEA010000708.1 GCA_903819605.1 uncultured cyanobacterium
CAACTCTCTTCTGGGTTTTGCTTTTGTCCCAGCATACAGCAATTCCCGATCAAACAAACCAAGAAAAATTTTGAAAGCCTTGCGAAGCAAGGCTTTCAAAATTTTTCTTGGTTTGAGTTTAAGAGCTTTGCGCTGTAACTGGCTACTGCTATACGATAAAATTTTTGAAGCATTACAAACATCAAAGCTAAAATTCTAAAATTAATGAGTGAACCGATTAAATGGACTGCTGAAGCTGAAGCAAAGCTTAAAGACATTCCCTTTTTTGTCCGACCTTTTGCCCGTAAAAAGATTGAAAAGTATGCTCAGGATAATAGTTTTTCTCCTATCACTATCGAGATTTATGACCAAGCAAAAAAAATGTTTAACAAAAAATATGACCAGATGTAGCGGTTGAGACATCAACCCAAAAGATAGAGGCGGTGCTTTGCACCGCCTCTATCTTTTGGGTTGATAGCTTAGGTAAGATATCACTACCTATTTTTGGGGTAACATATCACCAAGTTCTATTATCGAGCTTAGGCGAATGAGCGACACCCAAGGGGAATCAGTCTGGAAAAGGCTTCGGAACGGAAACATTGCTTCTTGCGAAGAGGCTTTGCAGTTTTTAGTTAATATTGATGGTAATGTTCATCTGAACTGGCTAGATCGGGATTTAAATCATCGATTTTTCCGAGAATTTGAAGATCGAAATGTTTTGCCACCAATAATTCCATTACTGCTGTGGCGCAATTGTTTTTACCTTGGTAGTCCACAGTCTCTAACTGAAAGTCATATTAAGCTAATCAGCGATCGCACTTTAACTGAAATTAAAGTAGTTAAGATTTCTGCTGATAGCTATCGAGCATGGTTTCGTCGTCAAAACATCCCTAATCCCAACGAGATTCACTCTGTACAGTCAATCAATCCGCTCACTGGGGAGACTGAGCAGGTTGATATTGTTGAAGCAACCGATCTCTACCTATCTCAAGCCGTCGATCAGACTCGTCGAATTAATGCATTAATGTCGATCGCTTTACAACATCGCGCTAGTGATATTCATCTAGAACCAATGCCTACTGGTTTGCGAGTTCGCTTTCGCATTGATGGGATTTTACGGGATATTAAAACCTTGCCCCTTGATATCAGTCGTAAAATTATTGTCGCTCTCAAGGTAATGTCCGATATGGATATTGCCGATAGTCGTCGTCCCCAAGATGGGCGCATCGGTAAAGAATATACCAGTGATGAAAGTCTACATCGCAAGCTTGATATGCGGGTGAGCACTTTGCCCTGTGTATGTGGGGAAAAAGCCGTAATTCGATTGTTGCCCCGCGACAATCCTTTTTCTAACCGCTTGGAATGTTTGGGGTTTAGCGATCGCACTCTCAAAATTTATGACAGCTGGCTACGACAACCACAGGGACTGATTATCATGACTGGACCAACAGGTTCGGGCAAAACTAGTACTCTCTACACGAGTTTGCAGGCGATCGCTCAAGAACATGTCAATGTTATCACCGTTGAAGATCCCGTCGAATATATCTTGCCCAATATTACTCAAACTCAGGTTTGCGAACCCGCAGGCATGACCTTTGCCGCAGGTTTAAGAGCTATTTTGAGACAAGATCCCGACATTGTGATGGTAGGAGAAGTTCGCGATCCTGAGACTGCCGAAACAGTTGTGAGAGCTGCACTCACGGGGCACTTGGTTCTATCAACCATGCACACCAATGATGCTGCTAGTGCGATCCCAAGGCTTAAAGATCTTGGTCCCGATCCCGGTTTAATTAGTGATGCTCTGCTGGGTGTGGTTGCTCAACGCCTCGTTCGCAAAAACTGTCCGCATTGTTCAGTTTCTCATTATCCAACTATGTCAGAATTACAATCCCTCAGAATTGAGCGTGATGATATCGATGCTAGCCATTGGCGAAAGGGAAAAGGATGTGAAAAGTGCTTATTTACAGGCTATATTGGTCGCGAAGCGATCGTGGAGTTAATTGACATTGACGATCCCTTCCGCCAAATGATTTACGAAGGCACGATCGCCCAAATGAATCGATACCTGAATGAAATTGATTTTAATTCCTTCCGCATGGCTGCGATTAACAAACTCAATATGGGTACAACTACAACTGAAGAAGTTTTGCGGGTGTTACCACGCAGTGCTCTGCATCGAGTTGCATCTCCTTCATCTCGCCATGCTCATATCAAAGCTGTTAATACTTAAACTAAAAGCCACGCTTTGCGCGGCTTTTAGTTTAAGGCTGGACTTTTACACCACGCCAAAAAGCTATATATCCTTTAATTTGTTTAGCGGCATCCTTTGGCTCAGGATAATACCAAGCTGCATCCTTGTTAGTTTCTCCATTAACTTCAATACTGTAATAACTTGCCACACCTTTCCAGCCACAAGTTGTATGGGTATTGCTCGGTTTAAAATATTCCATACTTAGAGAATCTGCTGGGAAGTATTGATTTCCTTCCACAACTTCACAACGATCGCTCTCAGCGAGGACAACGCCATTCCAAATAGCTTTTGGCATAGATTTATGAGTTAAAAAATTACTTTGACTATTATTGTAATGGTTGATTGAGCTATCTAGTTAATCTGTAGTTATTCAATTTAAAAAGTTCAAACTATTACGGTGCAGCTAGAAAATCATAATGATTTGAGCTTGAATAAAGCCCAAGTTTAGTTTTGGATTTTATAACTATTAGCAAAACCCCAGAAAAGAGTTGCGGCGCA
>CAIJEA010000709.1 GCA_903819605.1 uncultured cyanobacterium
ACGTGGATGGGCTAATTACTACTCTACTGGAGTCAGTAAAGCCACTTTCGCCAAGTTAGATCATCTAATTTGGCAGCGTATTACAAGATGGTGTAAGCGTCGTCACCATAACAAATCGGCTAAATGGGTCAATTCTAAATACTTTAGGATTATCAATGGCAGAAGTTGGGTATTTAGTGATGGGATTTTCTCCCTCACAACCCATGCCGAAGTCTCCATTGTCAGACATACAAGGGTTCGAGGCAATAAATCTCCCTACGATGGGGATTTACCTTACTGGGCTGCTAGACTGGGGAAACATCCCCTGCTGCCAGTTTCAGTTTCCAAACTCCTAAAGTCTCAGAATGGCAAGTGTAATCACTGTGGATTAACTTTCAGAGATGGAGATGTTTGGGAGATTGACCACATTATCCCTCGTTCCTTGGGTGGAGATAGTGGTTACGCAAATCTTCATCTCCTTCATCGTCATTGCCATGATACTAAAACTGCTTCTGATGGCAGTCTCCGACGTACCCATGATAATGGTCAAATCATTGAGGAGCCGAATGAAGCTAAAGTTTCAAGTTCGGTGCTGAAGACAAGTGGCTCTCGTGAGAGAGTCACTTAGTTTAACTTGCTACATGATCTCCTAATATTGATTGCAACTGGCTTATGGAATTTCTATTTAGATGGGGCTTAAAGGTGCGGTCATGTCGGAAAACCTGTCCACCGCTAGCTTCTATTTCCCAATAGGTCTAGTGTTAAACTAAGAGATTATCTCGTGAGAGAGTCACTTAGTTTAATGTATTACTACTTGATCCCCTAGAACAAAAAGATAACGTGAAAAGTAAGCTATAAAGGTGTTGTGATGGCTTCTTGGTTCTGCTCAGTTGCTTTTGTTTTGATAATTAATAGTGTGTGCTTAGTTTCGCCACCCGATCTGCTTTGTATGAATGCTCAAGTGCAAACGGCAAAAGACCGAAAAGCAGAGGCAGATCGCCTGTTGAATTTAGGGATTCAGAAATACAATGTGAGCCATTTTGAAGCAGCAATGCAGATATGGCAACAAGCTTTGACTATCTATCGGGAAATCAAAGATCGACTTGGTGAGAGTAAAGCACTGGGACATCTGGGTATCGCTTACGGAGACCTCGGTAAGTATGACAAAGCGATTGAATACGAACTTCAAAGCTTAGTGATCGCGCAGGAAGCCAAAGATCGACTTGGAGAGAGTAACGCACTAGGACATCTGGGTATCGCTTACGGAGACCTCAGTAAATATGACAAGGCAATCGACTATGAACTTCAATGGTTAGCGATCGCGCAGGAAACCAAAGATCGACTTAGTGAGGGACACGCGTTAGGAAATTTGGGTATCGCTTACAAAAACCTCGGTAAATATGACAAAGCGATCGACTATGAACTTCAAAGTCTAGCTATTAAGCGGGAAATCAAAGATCGACTTGGTGAAGGACATGCTCTAGGAAATCTGGGTATCGATTACCTTTCCCTTGGTAAGTATAACAAAGCAATTGACTATGAACTTCAATGGTTAGCGATCGCACGGGAAATCAAAGATCGTCATAGTGAAGGTAGATCTCTAGGATATCTAGGTATTGCATACGGAGACCTCGGACAATATGACAAAGCGATCGACTATGAACTTCAATGGTTAGCAATCGCGCGGGAAATCAAAGATCGACTTGGTGAGGGAGCAGCCCTAGGATATCTGGGTATCGCTTACCAAAATCTCGGACAATATGACAAAGCAATCAACTATGAACTTCAATGGTTAGCGATCGCGCGGGAAATTGGAGACCGTCAAAGTGAGGGTAAAGCTTTAGGATATCTGGGTCTCCCGTACGATTACCTCGGACAATATGACAAAGCGATTGAATACGAACTTCAATGGTTAGCGATCGCGCGGGAAATTGGAGATAGAAATAGTGAAGGAATTGCCCTCAACACCCTCGGTGCAACGCTGGCAAAGTTGAAACAACCAGAACTCGCCATTCTGTACTACAAACAAGCAATCAAAGTGCGAGAATCCATCCGTAAGGATATCAAAATACTTGATAAAGACCTGCAAAAATCCTACTTAGAAACCGTTTCAGCTAGCTATCATCGTCTTGCAGATCTCCTACTCCAACAAGGACGCATCATCGAAGCACTACAAGTCCTCGACTTACTGAAAGTCCAGGAACTAGATGACTATCTCAAAAATGTCAAAGGCAACGATCGCACATCTCAAGGAATCAGGCTTTTAGACCCAGAAAAAGCTTTTAGCGATAAACTATTCGCGATTAACTTTGAAAAGGTTCCAGAGCTTAATCGTCAACTCACCGACCAAATCCAACAACTACCGAAATCGGAAATCGATAAGCCTCCTGAATATCTACAAAACCTACCCCAGGGGACAGCACTCATCTATCCCCTCATCCTCAGTGATCGCCTCGAAATTATCATCTTTTCAGCAAATAGTCCAGCCATCCATCGCACAGTAAATATCAAAAAAGACGAACTAGAGCAAATCATTCTTGATTTCCGTTCTGACCTCCAAGACATAAGCTCCCTAGATGTCAAAGATTCAAGCACAAAGCTTTACAATGTTCTCTTCAAACCCATCGAAGAAGACCTCAAACAAACAAAAGCAAACACGATCCTTTATGCTCCTGACGGATTCCTTCGCTATATCCCCCTAGCAGCACTCTATGACGGCAAACAATGGCTAGTTGAGAAATATCGCATCAATAATCTCATTGCTTACAGCCTCTTCGACCAAAATAGCAAACCACAAACTAATCCCAGTATCTTTGCTGGAGCCTTTGGTAATAGTGATAAAGGACGTTCTCTTAATTTTGCTCGCCTACCTGCAACCATTCGTGAAGTGAATAGCATTAAATCGATATTCCCAAACACCACAGAGATTACAGAGCAAAAGTTCACAGCCGAAGTCAGTAAAAACAAGGCTGTTGGTAATGCGATTATTCACCTCGCCACCCATGCCCAGTTTCAATCGGGTAGTCCTTTAGATTCCTATGTATTATTTGGTGATGGCAGCAAAGCTACTATATCGGACATTAGTAATTGGAACTTAAAAAATGTTGATTTAGTCGTGTTAAGTGCTTGCCAAACAGGAGTAGGTACTTTACAGAATGGAGCCGAAATACTGGGCTTTGGCTATCAAGTGCAGAAAGCAGGAGCAAAGGCTTCTATTTCTTCTCTCTGGGAGGTGTCGGATGGTGGTACTCAGTTGCTAATGCAAGCATTTTACGAGAACTTAAAAAAAGGCAATCCTAGTCTTTCTTCATCCCTTAGAGAA
>CAIJEA010000710.1 GCA_903819605.1 uncultured cyanobacterium
AGGAAAGAAAAGAAAAGATATTAATTTTGAATTTTTAGATTTAAAACAAGTACGAAAAGCAATTTCTACTATTATTGCTCCCAATGCTCGTGTATATTTTTCACAGGCTGATTCAGCTAAATTAATGGTTGAATGGGAAACAGAAACAGGCGAGAAAATTGAACTATCACTTAATCAATTAAGCTCAGGCTATCGCAATATGTTAGCCCTTGTGATGGACTTTGCAAGACGCTTAGCACAGGCAAACCCACAGATGGAAAACCCATTAGAAGCCGAAGCCGTATTAATGATTGACGAGCTAGATTTACACCTACACCCAACTTGGCAACAAAAAATTATTCCCAACCTCCGCAAAGTATTTCCCAATACTCAAATTATTGCCACCACCCATAGCCCCGAAATTGTCACCACCGTAGAACGTCATCAGGTCAAAATTTTAGAAAATTATCAAATCAAAGAATGTCCTACACCAACTAGAGGTAGATCAAGTTCAGACATAGTTCGTGATGTTTTGGGACTAGAAAAATTACGTCCAGACACCGAAGAATCATGGACATTGACGGCACTTTTTGATGCGATCGATAATGGTAATTTAGAAGAAGCAAAACAGCTTCGTGACAAATTACAGGATTGGGAACATTTTGATCCCGATCTGATTAGAGCGGATATGCAAATCCATCGGTTACAGAGAAAAGTTAATGCATGAAAAAAGTCCTCAAATCCCCAGAGCCAGATGAGCTTACAAAATATAAACAACGATATACAAGTCAACTTAGAAAGTGGGGCAAACACGCAAGTAAAAAATCAGATCTGAAGTCAGCAATTCAAAGCACCTTAGTCTCAGATCAAAAGGGTATTTGCGCTTATTGTGAAACTCGGATTCGAGAAAAATTTTGTTCAGTTGAGCATTTTATTCCCTGCGAACAATCAACCCGTGAGCGAAATTATGATCTTGATTGGCAAAATATGTTAGCCGTATGTAAGCTGCCAGGGGCTATTGAGGATGAAAATGTTGATAACTCGCAATTACCTCACAAATATCCCTGTTGTGGTAAAGCCAAAGATAATTTTGTTCCTGATGGGCGTTTATTAAATCCCCTAGAACTACCCGTATCGCGATTATTTCGCTTTAAAAGGGAAGATGGTGAAATTTTACCCGATAAAGCTAATTGTGAAAAAGAAGGTATTCCAGTTGCATCTGTTCAATTCACTATTCAAACACTGGGGCTGAATGTCGAGCGATTGAAAACGCTGAGATTGGCGGTAATTAGGGAAATAGACGAAGAACTTGACTTTTATGATGACGGGATAATTGATCCCACTGTAATCGAAAAGCAAGTAGCGTCAGAATATTTTGATAATGGGAAAGAGAATTATCCAAGGTTTTTTACTACAATCCGTTGGGCGTTAAGTAAGGGAGCAGAAGATCATCTGCTTGATATTTCCTACTCAGGTTAGATACTGCTTTTCGTGACAATATTAGAGCTTTACGCGATCGCTTGATTGGTAAGTCTTAATAATTTAACAAGACAGTAGAGGCGATTCATGAATCGCCTCTACTGTCTTGTTAAATTATTAAGACTTACCAATCAAGCG
>CAIJEA010000711.1 GCA_903819605.1 uncultured cyanobacterium
CAACTCTCTTCTGGGTTTTGATTTAGTCCTAACATAAGTCCATAGAAAAGCCCGTTAGAGCATCTTGAGCAAAATCCCAGAATAGAACCGAATCTGACTGCGATCGCAATATTACTTGTGTCTTGGTTTGTACTTTGCCTACAATCGCACAAACTAAACCTTGTCTATCAAACAGAGCTTGCACTTCCTCCGCATTTTCTGGGCGCACACTCAATAAAAATCCATAACTTGGAAAGGAGATGAGCCATTTCTCTAGAGCAATATTTTCAGGACAAGGAATTTTATCTAAGTCAAGAATTGCTCCATAATTGGAAGTCTCCATCAGCATCAGTAATGTACCGATAATGCCACCCATGCTAATGTCTTTAGCGGTATCACATAGTTCAGATTTAGCTAGATATGGCAAAATTGATAAGTTTTCACGTAATTGAGCAGGATCGGCATTAGTGGCAGCATTCCAAAAAGGATAGTCTGCATGAAATTGCCCACGCATATCGATCGCTGCTAATAACAAATCGTTAGGCTGAGCATGAAAACTAGTAAGTAAATTCTCAGCACGTCCGAGAATCGCCACTGAAAGAGCATTATAGGGACTACGAAAATTAGTGTGTCCGCCCACAATGGGCACTTGGTAAGCGATCGCGGCGGCTTTCATCCCAGCTAAAAGTTCTTGGATCGAGTCTGGGGATTGGCTCCAGATCG
This sequence comes from uncultured cyanobacterium, assembly GCA_903819605.1. Lineage (GTDB taxonomy): Bacteria > Cyanobacteriota > Cyanobacteriia > Pseudanabaenales > Pseudanabaenaceae > Pseudanabaena. Next base: position 703 of record CAIJEA010000711.1, read on the forward strand.
TATCCACGATCGCGATCGGATAACCGCCCATGGAGTAAATATCGCTGACATTGACCATCACCGAACACCAACCTGCAAACCAAGGATCGGTCTCAATCAATTGGGGCAACATTCCCTCCGCCGCAAGTAACAGATATCCATCGCGATCGGGAATTGCCGCGCAGTCATCACCGAGGATAATATCTGCCGAATTCCATTGCCCACCTAAGGCTCTGGCGGCAATTTGAATATCTTGTTTGTGGAGGATGCCCAATGATTGCCTAAGTTTTGAGGCAAGATCGGCAAGCATCTAGGAAGCCTCGCGGATTCGTTGTGCAAGGTTAGGGCGAATTTCATCACCTGCGGGATAAAAATTCAGATCGGCTTCCATAAAGTGATGAGGGCGATCGCATATCGTCATTTCCTCTAGCGATTGCCAATGCAAGCGTTGAAAGAAGCGTACATTTTGGATTTGGACTGTAGCTAAAAAGCGATCGCAACCCCATGTATTTGCAGTAGTAACAGCTTTATAAATTAAGCCTTTACCGATTTGCCAACCACGTCGATAGTCTTGATGAGTTCCTAATCTGCCGCCGTACCAGATTCCTTTTGCCGTTTCATAAATTCTTACGACTCCGACAACTTGGTTATTAGTGGTATCGATTGCCACGATGGGATAGGCGATCGCATCGATATCATCAACATCATTCTCTTCAAATACATACTGCTCTTCCACAAAAATTGCTTTTCGTAAATCAAAATATGCATCTAATTCTTCAGCGGTGGATACAAGTTTGAAGATATAAGAAGGAGTGGTCATTATTAATTAGGCTCTAGAGAATTATTCAAACAGAGAAAGCGCGGAACAGGCTCCACATTTGGCGCAACCAGCTTTAATATCGGCGGAAGACATATGCGATCGCTTCAGCAAAGCGCCAACTTGTTCATAAACAGCAAACATAAACTCAGTTGTCGGTGCAGGATGATTGGCGAGGGGTGTACCACTAATTGGAACAAAGGGCACAACAAAGGGATAAACACCGATCTTAATTAAGCGATCGCAAGTTTCTACTAGGGTTTCCAAACTATCACCTAGTCCTGCTAATAGATAGGTACTTACCTGTCCCCAACCGAATACCTTGACGGCGGCAGTAAAAGCCTCGAAATAATATTCCAGAGGTACGCTAGCTTTGCCCGCCATGATTTTGGCGCGAACTTGAGGATCGGCGGCTTCTAGATGCATTCCCAAAGTATCGACTCCTGCTGCTTTCATCCGTTCAAACCAGATAAAATCATCAGGTGGTTCGCATTGCGCCTGAATAGGAATATCCACTTTAGCTTTGATGGCTCTAGCACATTCAGTCAAATAGGCAGAACCGCGATCGCTAGTATTTGGCGTTCCTGTAGTCATCACCATGTTCTTTACGCCATCAAGACGGACTGCCGCTTCCGCAACTTCAGCAAGTTGAGCAGGAGTTTTGCGAGCAATTGTTCGACCTGCCTCTAGAGATTGTCCGATCGCACAAAACTGACAAGAAGTATCAGTGTTGTTGTAACGCATACAGGTCTGTAAAACTGTGGTTGCAAGGACATCATGACTATGTAACAGCGCGATTTTCCAATAGGGAATACCATCACTCGTACTGAGATTGTAGAAGTTGGGAGCTTTTGGGAAAGAAATTGGCGCGATCGCCTCTTCTTGCAATTCCAAGAACATTTCTTCTACATCTCGATCGAGCTTCACTGTGTAGGGAGACTGCGCTGCCGAGCTATTGAAAACAGGAACCATTACCGTCGTTCCATCAATAGCGATCGCTTTGTGATCGGAAGGTCCCGCACCGCCTTTACGAGCGTTTGTCCCAATTTGACGATCTACAAGCTGCAAGCCCTTAGTCTGTAATTCGGTAATTAATTGCTGTTTATTTATTTTCATAGCCTTTACAGACAAGGGGCTTAAACCCCTTGTTATTATATTTGAGAATCTGCGTAGTCCTTTAATCCGCGTTCGACCATAGGAGTAATCATTTCATTATCTCCATTCTGAATTTGAAATCCTGCAAAGGCTTCAGCATTGAGATGAACTTGCAGTAAGTCAGGTCGGGCATAATGTCCGACGGAATCCATCATGCGCTTACGTTTAGTAATTAAAGAGAAGTCGAGATCGGCGATCGCCATCCCTTCACCATCGGTAATCGGAGGACAGAGGTGATTGCCTTCGGGTCCAATGATTGCCGTATTGCAACCACCACTTAAAGCTTTTTGCAACTTCTCGTCACTGGTAATTTGACTTACTTGCTCCGCCGATAGCCAGCCTGTGGAGTTAATCACAAAGCAGCCAGACTCCAGCGCATGATGCCTTATTGTCACTTCGATCTGGTCAGCAAAAATCTGTCCAACCATAGAACCAGGGAATTGAGCGCAATGGATTTGTTCATGCTGTGACATCAATGCAAATCTAGCTAAGGGGTTGTAATGCTCCCAACATGCAAGAGCGCCAACTTTGCCAACAGCACTATCAACTACCTTTAGACCAGCCCCATCACCCTGTCCCCAAACCATGCGTTCATGGTAAGTAGGGGTAATTTTGCGGCGTTTCAGCAGTAATGAACCATCGGCATCAAAGATCAATTGTGCGTTGTACAGAGAGCCGCCGTCGCGCTCATTGATTCCCAAGACGACAACGATGCCATGCGATCGCGCCGCTTGGCTAACTGCCTCAGTCACTGGGCTAGGAACCACAACTGCCTCTTCGTATAGACGCATATGTTCCTTACCCATTAGCACTGGCGGCTGAACGAAAGAGAAGTAGGGGTAGTAGGGAACGAAAGTCTCTGGGAAAACTACGATCTGAGCGCCCTCTTTTGCAGCCTTAGCGATCGCCTGCAAAACTTTTTCAGTTGTACCATCACGACTAAATAAAACTGGACTGATTTGTACAGCAGCCGCTCTAACTTTACGTGAGTAATCCACGATTTATGAATTCCTTACAAGGTTTTTATAGAGTCCAAGTATCTAAAATGAAGGCGTTATCTTTACGATGTAAAAGCACGATATCCAATACATCTAGGGGACTGATTGGACGAATACCTGGAATTAAAGAAGGTTCACCATGTCCGTAGAGAGCCTGTAGCGCAAAGCGACAGCAATACACTTTGCCACCTTCAGACATAAACTTCGAGATTTGGTCGTTAAAATTTTGATGTCCTGGGAAAGCAGCATCGCCTAATTTAGGAAAGCCGCGCTGTACACCCAGAGTGACACCAGGACCATAGAGCAAGATTGAAGTCTCAAAGCCCTTACGAAGCAAGCGAGTTGCCTGCAAGAGATTCACAAAACCAATGGAACCTTCAAAGGCAACAGTGTGGAATGTGACTAGGGCTTTCTCCCCAGGTTCAGCTTTGACATCTTCAAATACTTTCTCTTCATAGTTAACGAAGAAATCACCAGTCTGATGAGCAGGAGCAGTTACTTCAGGCATTATTTTGTTTTTCCTTAAAAAAATGAGTAGATACTGTATTTACGGAGATGAATCTTTGTTAGCAATTAGCCGAACTTGAAGTCAGATTAAGTGTTACGCAAGCTTCTGTTTTGTATACCTAGTTACGAAAAGAAGAACTCTATCGATAACGATAGGAAGTAGTTCGCTTTCTTTAGGGAATCATTAAATTACGATCGCCTACCTGTCTAAATCGATAGCCCCATTTCGTCAAGGTATAGAAAAACCAGAAGAGAGTTGCGCCGCAACTCTCTTCTGATTTGGCTAGGAACCCAATAAAAACTCATTAACTACACTCCAATCACTGAGATGAGTTGCTTTACGCCTCGCCATAATGTAGTCAGCTAGGTAAGTCGCATCTCTAGCAATTCCTGAGAATCTACCTGAACCCCATGTGTAGAGCCAAGGTAGTCCCAAGAAATATAGTCCTCTAATATCCGTAACTCCGCGATCGTGACTCGGATAACCTTTGCCATCAAATACAGGAATTTCGATCCAACTAAAGTCGGAACTAAAGCCAGTACACCAAATCACTGTATTAATGTTTGAACTGGTCAAGTCTAGATCGGGACTGTCCATCGATGGCTGCCAGATAGGAACGTAGGGAGGCTCTGTCGGTGCATTAATCTGATTCTTTTCAATAAAATTATCAATCGTTTTTTTAATGCTTTCAGAAACAGCATCAGCACCATCAAGATTTTGTTTGAGATCGCTAAAAAACTCTAATCTGCCACCAGAAGCGCTGTGAGAGATGTTTTTTAGTCTTCCATGCAGTTGCATTCCTTCGATCGCAAAACGTCGTAAATCGATCTCACGTCCACCATCCCGTCCTGTTAAGTAGTGATTGGCTTTGCCTCTAACTTTTTCCTTTTGTGGATGCTGATCGATTGACAGGTCATAATATCCCATCATATCTAGCCATTCCACCGCATCTTTGCCACGATATCGACGAGGCGATCGCGGCGCACTGCCCACGCACAAGTGGACTTTGCGTCCTGCCAGATGGAGATCCTCAGCAATTTGACAGCCAGATTGCCCTGTTCCAATTACTAGAACCGCACCATCAGGCAAAGATTCAGGATTTTTGTATTTTGAGGAATGCAGTTGCAAAATGCGATCGGGTAATCGTTCGGCAATATTAGGAATCTTGGGCTGATGATAAGCACCTACTGCAACCACAACCTGATCGGCGGTGTAGTCACCGATCGCTGTACTCAGTTCAAAAATTCCGCGATCGCCTCGACGCATTTTAAGTACTTCTACACCTTCCTGAATTGGTGGCTCAAAGGATTGGGCATAGCTTTTGATATATTCAACTATCTCATCTCTTTTGATAAAACCTTCTGGTTCTTTCCCTTGATAGGGATATCCAGGAAGCTGGCATTGCCAATTGGGAGTAACCAAACAAAACGAGTCCCAGCGCTGCGATCGCCATGCATTGGCAATTTGATTTTTCTCAAAAACAATATGGTCTAAGGCTCTTTCCTTTAAGCAATAGCTCATGGATAGACCTGCCTGACCACCTCCAACAATTACAACGGGATAGTGATTTGTCATTGGCTAATTTCTGAATTCTCATTTAGAATAAGTTCAGACTAAGTGCTAGCGAAACTGTAATTTTGTATTCCTAATTACGGAATCTATAAGTCTAGTGATAACGCTAGGAAGAGAATCTCTCTCATTAATTTCTATGCGATCGCTGACTACACTTCTAACTAAATCAATAGTTAAAAATCAAAATCGAAAGGCGACGAGAAGTGCAAACCTTAGATTTTGGATTCCTTGTGGAGAAATTTCTATAGCTATATCCAGAATCAAAGCCCAAATAAATAAAGGCGGCGCTTTGCGCCGCCTTTATTTATTTGGGTACAAAACTTACATTGCTATAGAGATAGCTCCGCTACATTTCTATGCCCAAACAGGCTAGGATACAAATATATACAGTAACCAATGCAGTAATCAGGAATTAACAATGGTAGAACGTCCTATCAAAAAAGCTGATCGTCAGCCAAACTCTGAAGCCGTCGAAAGCACCCCCAAAGCCCAGAAGTTTGATGACTCCGATAACAAACGTTCTACCCGTGGTGGTGGCGACAGGGACAAAAGAGACAAAAGAGACAAAAGAGGTTCTCGCGACGAAGAAGTAAAGCCTCCTGTAAATCTTGCGTTAGTAAGAGGTCCTAAGCCCACCAAACCAAAGCCCGTTGTTGAAGAAGTTATTGCCGAAGCTGTCGAAGCAAGTACTTCTGAAGAAACAACTGAAGCATAGTTAAAATAAATCCAAAAAATAAAGGAGGCGCTTAGCGCCTCCTTTATTTTTTGGATTGCGTTAGTAATCCTTGGCTAGGACTAAAAACTAAGGTCAGCAAAAATAAAATTAGAACCGCAATAACGATCGCAGGGCCAGAAGGCAGATTTAAGTAATAACTGGCATATAAACCGATCGCACTTGCCAAAACTCCTATGCCTGCACCCACAAAAATCATCTGATGCAATTCCTTGACTAATAAATAGGCAGTAATCGCGGGGCCAACTAACAATGACACCACCAACACCACGCCCATCGTTTGCATACTGGCAATAATCGTCAAAGTTACCCCTGCCATCAATATTAAATAGATTAGATTTACGGGCAGTCCCAAAGCCTGTGCCCCAATCCGATCGAAGGTGTAAAACAATAATTGTTTATAAAACATCGCGATCGCAGTTAGGACGATCGCGGTAATTATCCCTGCGCGAATGGTGTCAGTTTGCGAAACGCTGAGAATATCGCCAAACAAAAATCCATGTAGATCGATTTTAATTTTTAGCAGTGAAATCAACAAAATGCCGATCGCAAAGAAACTAGAGGAGGTTAATGCCATCGCTGCATCAACTTTGACGCGAGTTTGCGATCGTAACCATGCGATTAAAAAAGCGCTGCCAATGCCCGATACAAATGCCCCGATCGCTACATCAATGCGCCAAAAAAAGGCGATCTCCATCCCCGGCATCACGGTATGGGTCATCACATAACACAATAAAGCCATGCGCTGCACGATCAAAAAGCAA
>CAIJEA010000712.1 GCA_903819605.1 uncultured cyanobacterium
ACACCCGCTTGACGATAATCCAAAACCTCTAACTCCCAATTTCATCACTTTTTTAAAGGATTGCAAAGCAATCCTTTAAAAATATTTATTGCTTTGTCTAACTCAACCCATTTAGATAATTGCGAAGCAATTATCTAAGAAATATTTATTGCTTGCCTAACTCGTCAGCCCGACGGGTTGCAGCAAGCACGGCTTCTATCATAGCGGAACGCAAGCCTGCTTTTTCTAACTGGGCGATCGCGGCGATCGTCGTTCCCGAAGGACTAGTGACCTGATCTTTTAACTGAGCAGGGTGAAGCTTAGTTTCAGTTAATAATTGTGCTGTTCCCAAAACAGTTTGTGTCGCTAGTTGCAAGGCGATCGCTCTCGGTAAACCAGCCGCTACGCCTCCATCTGCCATCGCTTCAACTACCAAAGCAACGTAAGCTGGCCCCGAGCCAGACAGTCCCGTCACAGCATTCATTAACGACTCGGCAACTTCAACAACCTTACCGACTGCACCAAAAATTTTTCGCACTGCCTCTAGATGCTCTTTTGTCACTAATGCATTAGCAGCGATCGCGGTTACCCCTGCACCCACTTGAGCTGGTGTATTAGGCATAGCTCTAATAATTGGCTTGGAGGGAAACATCACCTCTAACTGAGCCAAAGTTACACCAGCTAAAATAGACACAATACAATTTGCAGGAGCATTGGTTAGACCAATTGTTGCCGCATTTAATGACTGAGGCTTAACCGCCAAAAGCATAATTTCTGCTTCAGCAGCCACCAAATTATTTGGCGTAACCTGTACGCCATATTTTTTTGCTAAGAGATCGCGGCGCTCTGGCATCGGATCGCTGACGCAGACATCGGCTGGCAGGTAAATATTACTAGCGACCAGACGAGACAAAATTGCCTCACCCATTACGCCGCCACCGATAATACTGAGCTGAGCTTTCAAGACTTCACCAATAACTAACTACAGAGCAAGAAGGTAGATACAGCGCAAAGCGCCGTATCTACCTTCTTACTTTTTGATTGTATTTAATCATAACGGCGATTGCTGTAATTAATAGTTAATTATTGAGCGAAACGGCTTACAGGAGCTTCAGATGCCCAAGCTGGAGAAGGTGCGGCGGTTGGACGAACCACACGAGGCTGAGTCATGGGAGCATCGTTTAATACTGAAGACTGCGATGTCACTTGAACACAGGAAGGAGCAAACAAGAAGATGCTATCGCCGATGCGCTCTTGATGTCCATCGAGGGCATAAGTACCACCAGCAACGAAGTCAACAGCGCGCTGAGCTTGGTCGGGGTCCATCATGGTCAAGTTCAGAACGACAGATTTGCGTTCGCGCAATGCTTGGATTGCTTGAGGCATTTCTTCAAAGCTACGAGGTTCCATCACCATTACTTGGGATAAACCATTTGCAGCATTAGGCATACCAATTACATTACTCATACCTTCAGGAGTTGCTCTTAATGCTGTGGGGCGTTCACGGGTGCGGCGAGATTGAGGTTCTTCTGGCTCTGCTGCTGCGATCGCACCATTTTCTTCTTGATAAAGACCTTGATATTCATTACTAGAGGCTTCATCGTACTCATATTCGTACTCTTGAGCTTCAGTCAAACCGACAAAATCCTTGAGCTTTGTAAAAATTCCCATCGTAATTAACTCCTAGTGGTTGCTCCTCAGTTTGGTCTTGGAAACCGAAACATCATACTTCTAGACTAGATGAGGAGTGGGATCTAATAAAGCAAAAAAATGCTTTGTCTAGATATCTTAAATTGCTTCAACTGTCTAAAACAGTATTGACAAAATGTTTACCCGCAAACTTTAACCGATAACAGGGAAAAAAGATAGATAAACTTGTTAAATTTTTCAAATACGACAAAACACGACCTTTATTTGACAAAGCCTTGTTGGATATAGAACATAACTACTTAAGTAAACTAATTAGTTATAAAGATGTCCCTTTATCCTTAACAAGTTTTTAATAATTGAGCCAACTTGTTTGCCAACAAGGAATTTGAAAAATGAAAATCATGACCTTTAAAGGTGTCTATGTGAGTCTAAATGATGATAGTTAGACAATGTGATGCCTAAATTTCAACTTAGTTAAACATAGAAACTCTCAAAGGTACTAGTCTGATTTGTCGCAAAAGATTGAGAACATAACATAGAAGTGTCTATCAATTTCTCAATAAAACCAGACATAATTACTGATTTTATATTTCTATTCTGTTGAATGCCTATAAGGTGTTCTAGGCTACAAAAATAGCTGTAATCTAATGGTTTATTTAAGGGTTTTTAAATTGATCGCTTAAATAATTAGTCGAATTTTTAACTAATTATGACCAATGATATGCAAGAAATTGTTTTTTGGCTTAGAACGCTAAAACATATATCAGGTTTATGGATATATGGCAAGCAAAAAATGATTATTGGCAAAAATGTTTTTATAGCTATATATAGACATAAAACCTAGAAGAGAGTTGCGGCGCAACTCTCTTCTAGGTTTTGCTTTTGTCCTAACATAACTGGCTTACGAAGCAAAAATTTGACTGCCAACTCGAATTAATGTGGCTCCTGCTCTAGCCGCGATCGCATAGTCTGCTGACATGCCCATAGAAAGTTCACAGATATCAGCCCAACCTAGCGATCGCAGTTTCTCGGCTAAGACTCCTACGCGACTGAATACTTCATAGGCTTGTGATTCATCTAAACCAAGAGGCAAAATTGTCATTAAGCCGACAATATTGAGGTTTTGTAATTTTTCTAACCTTGGTAAATCAGCTAACAGCTCTGACTCTGACCAGCCAAATTTATTGGGATCGTTTGCTAGCTTGACTTGCAGTAAAAGCTTAGGGGATTTGCCTAGGTCAGCGATGTGGCGCTCGCATTGCTCGGCAAGACTGAAGCGGTCAATGGAATGAATCCAATCAAATTGGGCGATCGCTTGTCTCGCCTTGTTACTTTGCAAACTGCCGATCATGTGCCAAGTAATATCTGTTAAATCTGCCAGTTCTTCTTGCTTAACCTTAGAATCTTGCACCCGCGATTCGCCAAAGTCTCTGACTCCTGCATCATAAGCAGCTCGAATCGCTTGCGTCGTTGTGTATTTGCTCACCGCCACGAGTTTGACATTGGCAGGAATATTAGAACGTATTGTATGAATGCGATCGGCGATAGATTCAGGATTAGTATCAGACATGGACGTAAATTTGCATACCTCATTAGGGGTTGTCCTGAGCGCCTTAAGCACTAAAACAACCAAATTGGTTTCGCTGATGTTTGGTCGTTAGGACTGGTTTTGATAGATAATATAACCTGAATTTTTCTTAACAATCCTCTCCATAATTTCCCAATGCGTATCTCTTTGAATTGGCTTCGCGAACTCGTAGACTGCGATCTCTCGCCTCAAGAGCTTGAAGAAAAACTGACTATGGCAGGCTTTGAAGTCGAGTCGATTGAAGACCGCAGAACATGGGCTGAGGGAGTTGTAGTTGGTCATATCCTCACGGCCGATCGCCATCCTAATGCGGACAAATTACAGGTCTGTAAAGTCGATATCGGCGCACCAGAACCATTACAAATTGTCTGTGGTGCAGCGAATGCCAGACAGGGACTATTCGTGCCTGTAGCTACGATTGGCACTTATTTACCCACAATTGATTTAAAGTTACGCCCGACTAAGTTACGCGGTGAGCGCTCAGAAGGCATGATATGTTCTTTAGCCGAGATTGGCTTAGCGAAGGAATCAAGCGGTATCCATGAATTTCCTGAAGGGGTAACTGTCGGTAGTGATGTGCGTCCTTTGCTCGGTCTAGACGATGCCATCCTTGATGTAACCTCCACAGCAAACCGTGCTGATGCTCTAAGTGTGGTGGGGATCGCCCGTGAAGTGGCAGCTTTGCTCGAAAAAGAGGTTCGATTGCCTCTAGCAACTGCTAGTTACCAGCCTAAAATCGCCAATTGGGTCAAGGTAGAAGATACCAAGTCCTGTCCTGCTTACTTAGGAACGCTGATTAAGGGCGTAAAAATCGCACCTTCGCCTGAATGGTTAAAGCGTCGCATTGAAGCAGCAGGGATGCGTTCAATCAATAATATTGTTGATATAACCAATTACATTTTGCTGGAATGGGGACAGCCCCTCCATGCTTTTGATGCTGACACTTTGGAGGATGGCATCAGTATTAGCGTACGTTTTGCCAAAGCTGGCGAAAAAATTAAAACCCTTGATGCAGTGGAGCGCAGTCTCACCAGTCAAAACTTTTTGATTACCTCAGGTGACAAACCGATCGCGATCGCTGGGGTGATGGGTGGCGCTGAAACTGAAGTCTCTGAAAAAACCACCAATATTGTTTTAGAAGCAGCATTATTCACTCAGGTCACCACAAGGCGATCGGCTCGCGCTCAAGGGCTACGCACTGAGGCATCAGCGCGCTATGAACGTGGTGTTAATCAGGCGGCGATCGAGGCGGCTTCGGCAAAAGCAGTGCAGATGATTATCGAACTTGCTGGCGGCGAAGCGATCGAGCAAAGCATCGTTGATACTCGCTCTAAGGAAATTCGCACAATCGACCTCCGTCTGACTAAAGTTTGGCAAATCTTGGGAGAAGTCGATCGCGAAGATGAAAGTATTTTGCCTCTCTTATCAGAAGCTGAAGTCGAAAGAACTCTGCGCGTACTGTCCTTTGAGCTAGAGCGTCATCCCATCGAAGAAGGTAGCTATGCGACTTGGACAGTGACAGTTCCGCCCTATCGCTATGCGGACATCGAACGCGAAATCGATCTAGTAGAAGAAATCGCACGGATCTTCGGCTATGACAAATTTGTAGAGACATTACCTGCTAGAACAGAGTTTGGCTTTCTATCTGCCGATCAAGAAGGCGGTCGGATGATTCGTGCTGCATTTCGGGCTGTGGGGTTGACGGAGGTAATGCATATGTCTCTATGTAGCCCCACCGATTCCCATCAAGTGAAAATCAATAATCCCGTAGCGATCGAATATGGAGCACTCAGAGGTGATTTGCTCTCTAGCCTAATTGATTCCTGCGCCTTCAATATCAATCAGGGTAATGGAATCCTGAATGGATTTGAAATCGGGCGCGTGTTCTGGCTCGATGAAGCTGGTAGTGATGAAACCGATCGCATCGCAGGGATTTTCGGTGGCGATCCAACCGTGGGTGCATGGCAGCATGATTCCAAGCCAATGAATTTCTACGAAGCCAAAGGCTTGTTGGATTCTGTATTTCACAACCTTTGTGTCACCGTAGAGTATCAACCCGATCAAAAGGATGACCGCTTACACCCCGGCCGCACTGCTTCTCTCTGGATTTCTGGTGAGCGCCTCGGTACATTTGGGCAGTTACATCCGCAATTACGTGCTGAGAAGGAACTTCCCGATGAGATCTATGTGTTTGAGCTAGATTTCTACACCTTGCTCGATGCGATGATGAAGAATTCGATTCCCATCTTCCAGCCTTTCTCGACTTACCCTAGTAGCGATCGCGATATTGCCTTCTTTGCTCCTTTGAAGTTCACAGTTGCCGATATTCAGCGATCGATTACCCATGTGGGCGGCGAGTTGCTCGATTCCGTCACTCTGTTCGATCAATATATCGGCAAAGGTGTTCCCGAAGGTTCGCGTAGTCTTGCTTTCAGACTCGTCTATCGAGCCAGCGATCGCACGCTCACTGATGCGGATATTAATCCCGTTCATCAGAAAGTACGCGATTTACTCGAAGAGAAATTCCAAGCAACATTGAGAAGTTAGGAGTTGGTTAGCTGTAAGAGTAGGGGTAATTCATGAATTACCCCTACTCTCAAGTTGAAATTTATCGATGGGATTGGGAGCATCTCAACAACTAAAAGTAAGAGCAAGAACACAACTTAGTCCACACATGGAAAAATGCTGCTTGCTCACCAGTGGCAATGAGTCTTACGAACGGGCGTTGCACATTTGAAAGAGGAACAAGTAAAATCAGAAGAAAGAGAGAAAAGCATGAAAACCATTGAAATGTCCAAAATGTGGATCAACACATATTCGTAAAAATGG
>CAIJEA010000713.1 GCA_903819605.1 uncultured cyanobacterium
CAACTCTCTTCTGGGCTTTGCTTTTGTCCTAACATAAAGGAACCATAAGAAAAGCTTTGAAAGCTTTATTAAAAAACATAGTCAAAACCTGTAGTGGACGCTGCGCGTGCGCTACAGGTTTTGAGATTTTATAATTACTGTTATTTTGCCTAGCTACTTAAAACGGATTAGCTACTAGAGAAAAGTACAGCCCACGTTCTTGTAAAGTTTGCTTATCACCAGAAATTCGACTCAGTGGAATTCCCCAATCGAGACGGGCAGTGAGGCGATCGCTCATTTGAAAGCGTAATCCCATTCCTACAGACGCTAATGTACTCGGATCTGGGTTTGTACTGGCATTATAGTTCCATGCTTCGCCAAAATCAAAGAATGGTGCTATTTGTAATAGTCCATTTATTTCAGGAATATGCATTATCGGGATGCGTACCTCCGCAGAGAAAAGCAGCCCGTTATCAGATAGAACTGCATTTTGAGCAAACCCACGTAGGGTATCTTGTCCGCCAAAACTAATTTGTTCCTGTGACAGAAGTGGGCGATCGGCAAATTGGAGATCGGTGCGAAGCAGCAATAGGGTTTCAGGAGCTAATAAACGCACGTATTGGGCTTGTCCGCGCCATGATAGAAATTGGCTGTCTGGAGATATGGGGTTGATGGTCGAGCCGAAGGCATTAATTCCTAAACTAAGTTGAGAACGTGCGGCAAATACTTCTTCGCTACTGCGTTGGACATACTCTTGAAAGAAGCGAAGGGCGGAAATTTTGGTTATGCCATTATTGCAGTCACAGCCATTGGTCGGATAGGGAATCTCTCCACCAAGTAGATAGGCAGCACTGATGCTATGGCTAAAGGTCAAACCTAAAGCGAAGTCTTGAGAAGTGCTTTGGAGAAAAGGTTGGCGGATCGTTAGGTCATAATTTTTAGAGTTGGAAACAATATTAAGAATGTCAAAGGGAGGTTTAATCACGTTACTAGCAGAAGTTCCAAAGCTAAAACTAATCGTGCCGTTGTAGGGATTAAAGGGAATTGTGTAACTAGCGCTAGTAGAGTTACTACCTGTGCTGTTAATGTACTTGAGGCTCAGGCGATCGCCTAGTCCCGTGAGGTTTGCTTCGGCAAGTTCGACTTGGCGGCGATCGGTGCCGACGCTGGGCGTACCGCTATTGTCGAGCGTAACTGGTGCGCTAAAGGTTTTAGCTTCGGTAACTTTGACTTCTAAGTTATTTAATCCTGGTTGCGAACCTGGGGATAAATTGGCAGATATACTTTCAATCAGTGGATTGATTTGTAGTAGTTGGAGTGTTTCGAGCAGTCGGATGCGGTTGAGTGGCTTTTGTGTGCCGATCGCAATGCGAGATTGGACATAGCCTTGATTGAGTCTAGTCAATCCTGTGACTTTTATCTCTTCTAGTCCTCCTTCAACGATTTGGATTTTGACAATGCCACTTTGTAGGTCTTGTTCTGGTATGTATGCTCCAGAGGTTATGTATCCCTTTGATAGATAAAGCTCTGTAATTTTTGTTCTGACTTGAAATAGTTCGCTGATAGAAATGGATTTATTGCTGTAGGGTTCGGTGATTTTGGCAAGTTCTTCATCGCTAAAAACGCTGCTACCAATGACTTCAAACTTCTTAACAAATATGGATTCAGTAGTATTATTGTTGGGAATCTCAGGGGTTTGCGGTGCTGTTGGTAAGAGTAGGCGATCGGGTGAGGGAAGTTTAGAGGGTTCTGTTGTCGGTTGTGGATTTGGTTTCGGATTGAATTCAGAGGGGTTTGGTAGTTTTGGAGGTATAGGATTGGTCTGAGCTTCGATCGCTTTAGCATAGGTGCTAGAGGCGATCGCCAAGGCAAAGATGGCTTTCTTTAATCCTTTTGTGGTTGCGGGTATGCTCCGATGCAATTTACTCACAAATAATTCACTCCTCCAGCCGAAAACTGTATGAGAGAAATTTATCATAATTGATTCAAAATCTTTCGCAAGAGTTTTTTAATCATGATTTAATTCTCGCTTTCATAATCTATAGAAAAGTTAAGACATAAAAACCAGAAGAGAGTTATGGCACAAAGCGCCATAACTCTCTTCTGGTTTTTGCTTTTGTCCTAACGTAACTGGCTACTGCTATGTATGTTTGTTTTGGATTAATTATCGTGTTTTTTTGATGCCACAATAACAATAAATAATTAGATAAATATTACGTAATTTTCTTGATCTTATAAATTTATATCTAAATTTTAATCGAACTAGTTTTAAGGAATTTGATTTAAATTCTTTTATGAATTATGTAAAAGAACGAAATGTAGGGGCAATTCATAAATTGTCCCTACGTTGAAATGAGGGTTTCAAGTCATTTTTGCGTAAGTCCTATTTTTGTTAAAGCTAATTGTTAATGTCTCAAAATAATTTGCTTAACCTAACTTTTCCTAACTAAATACATAACTTTTTTAGCCATATGGCTAACTTTTAGATCTTTTCAATTAATTGATAAACATGATAGTTTACGTACAGTTTAATGTTTCTGATTTATTAAGGTGCGTAGCTAGTCAGTTGCTGCGTAACTTTTTAAAATATTACGTAAGTTGTGAAACCTAAAGCCATGAAACTAACTCTTCGCAATATCTGCCTGTCATGTGCTTGTGCTTTAAGTTATCTCACGTCTGGAATTTCAGTTTCAGCGCAGATCGTTCCCGATAAGACATTGCCTGTCAACTCTACTGTGACAACGACGGGGCTATTGCATACGATCAATGGCGGTACGACGGTTGGGGTTAACCTCTATCACAGTTTTCAAGATTTTTCGGTTCCGACGAATAACACTGCTTATTTTAATAATGCAGCTAATGTCCAGAATGTGTTGGCGAGGGTGACGGGTAGTTCTATTTCTAATATTGATGGAACTCTTAAGGCGAATGGTAATACGAATTTATATCTACTAAATCCGAATGGAATTGCATTTGGCGCAAATGCGAAGTTAGATA
>CAIJEA010000714.1 GCA_903819605.1 uncultured cyanobacterium
AGAATTTTCTTCTTCCCCCTTTTTAAGGGGGATTGAGGGGGATCTTTGGCAACTCACGATATGTTTGTTAACCTCTATAGGGGAAATTAGAGCCTCAACCAATTCCACCGCATATTCTTCAATTACTTCAACTGCATCCCCAACAATTCGACAATTCGCTAAGCGTGGATGTGAACTTGCTGGAAGTAACTCGCCTAAATTTGCAGTCAATGGATCGAAATCTAAACCCCAATCCTGCGCGATCGCCCGCGTTAACCCCAAACGATTAGCCGTAGGATTACGGGCGATCGCTACGACCAAATCCCTTAACTGTCGTCCTTCTGGACATTGCCCGAAAATATGCAACCCATCACGAATTTGTGCTTCCTTAATCTCGCACAGATAACCATCGGCTGTCGTGAGAATCGTATTCAGTGAATCCTCTAAACGATCTAGGGAAATCCCTAAATCTTGATGCAGATTTTCCTGTTTGATGGTTTCGATCAGGCGATCTCGAATCATGCCCAGACGTGAAGGATCGAGGGTCTCCGCTTCGTAGTATTCATCAATCAAGCCTTCTAATTGTTGCAAACCGCCATACAACTCGGCGCGAGTCATCGGCGGTGTGAGATGGTCGAGAATTACCGCTTGCGATCGCCTTTTTGCTTGAGAGCCTTCCCCAGGGTCATTAACAATAAAGGGATAGAAATGGGGCATTGCGCCAAAAGCGGCTTCAGGATAACAATTTTCCGACAGAGCCACGCTCTTCCCTGGGAGCCATTCGAGATTGCCATGCTTGCCGATATGGGCGATCGCATGGGCGTTGAACTTTTCGCGCACCCAATGATAGAAAGCCATATAGTCATGGGTCGGTTCTAAATCTGGCGCATGGTAATTAAGCGTAGGATCGAGGTCATAGCCCCGTGATGGTTGAATGCCGACAAAAATATTGCCAAATTGGATACCAGCGATCGCCAATTCCTTTTCTTGCCTTGGTTCATTCCATCTTGACTGAATTCCATTTTGGACAGGCTTAGGCAAATTCTGGAAATAGCTTTGATAATCTTCTAAAGATAGCGATTGATAGACCTGACGCACCCCAAAGGATTCGCGATCGTTGGTTACGCCTGTTGTTAACAACTTCATCAGTTCATCGCTAGTTTCAGGGATTTCCCCAACGCTATAGCCTGAACTTCGCAAAGCTTTGAGAATCTCTAAACAACTTGCAGGCGTATCTAAACCCACTCCATTCGCTAATCTGCCATCACGGTTAGGATAGTTCGCCAGAATCAACGCAATCTTGCGATCGCTCACCTCTGTATGTTTTAGCTGTATCCACTTAGTCGCGAGGTCAGCGACAAAATTAATTCGCGATCGCACGGGTTCATAGGTCAATACTTCCGTTTGCAAAGCGAGATTCTGACCCTGCATCGCTTTAAAGGAAACTGCCCTCGTAACAATCCTGCCATCGACTTCAGGTAATACCACATTCATCGCCATATCGCGAGGATTTAGTCCTTGAGTTCCATTTGTCCAAGTTTTCTTCAGCCCACTACTGAAAATCACCTGAAATACAGGCACATTCAAAGTTTCCCAAAGATCGACTTGCGGCGCATCCGTCTTTAAACTGGCTAAAGAGAAGCTAGTCGTATTCAAAATTACATCTACTTTTTGACCAGCTTCAGGCAAGCAATAGCGAATTAATTCCGCTTGCACATCTGGTTCCTTTAAGGATGAAACATAAATGGGTACAGGTGTGAGATTCCTTGTTCGTAAAGCTTCACATAAAGCAGCGATCGCTGTTGTATTTCCCGATAAATAATGAGCGCGATAAAAAATAATCGCCACTTGTCCGAGATCCCCCTCAATCCCCCTTAAAAAGGGAGAAGAATTTTCTTCTCCCCCCTTTCTCAAGGGGGGCTGGGGGGGATCAACCTCTAAAATGTAGACAGAAGATTGAGGTGCGATCGCTTCATAGATTCCAATGCGCGGCACTGATTGCGGCAGTTTATATTCTGATGCGATACCTAAAAATTCTTTCGCAATAAACTTCAATAAATTCTGATAATTAGACACTCCTGCTTCGATGAAATACTGCCAAGCTTGATTCACCAAAGTTAGCGTTGTTGTGGAATGGCTAGTTAAATTCGGGTCAGGACGCTCATCTCCTGGTAATACGATTAATACTGCACCAGTATTTGCCACAGTTTCCTTAACCACCTCTAATCCATAACTCCAGTAAGACTGTCCCCCAATTAATCTGACAATAATTACCTTGGCGTTTCCTAAAACCTCTTCTGCGTATGTATCGATCGCTATCTGCTGCTGCAATTGCAATACATTCACCACCCGAATCTGCGGAAAATCTTCAGGCAATTGTGCAGTCGCCGCCGCAAGGGTTTGGATATCCGTATCGGCAGCCGTGATAATGACAATTGGTGCAGGTTGCTGCTCGACAAAAATTACGCTGTCGGTGGACTGATTCCAGCCCCCAGAAATAGTGGCAATACGATGCATTAGTTATCCAAATAGCAATAGGCAACCCAGATTATTATAGTTGTTTTCATTCAAGAAATTGCTGAACGATAGAATGGAGGCATTATTTATGTGGATGTACTAGCTCATCGGGAACGTGGTTGCGTTCGATGCATTCGTTGATTTCTGCTTGGTTGTCTAGGTAAAAGCTAAGGGCATCAAAGATTTGTGCGAGATTGAGATGTGGTAAATGTAATGGAATCTCTTCTGGTCTAACTCCTAAGCGTCAGTTTTCAACTATCGCTCTAACGGTTGTTCTGGTTCCATCAATGATTGGTTCGCCTGAGAGGATTTCAGAGTTGCGGGTGACATGACGGGAGATGGTTGTGGTTTGCATACGGGTTTACTATCTAAATTTTTGATTTAGCTAATCGCTAATGTTGTTAATGGTTGAATCCTACATTCAGCAGGTTATTTAAGACAAAAAATAATATTTACGAGAAGAGGCTCCGAGAAACTGCAAAATTAGATTTTGTCTATCAGTAAGCTTAATCTGATATTTAACATGGTCAAGAAAGACCAAATGAACAGAGAGAAAGCACTGAAGTATCCAACGTAAAGTAGGACGAGGAGAGGGCTTACCTTTTTGATCGGGAAGAGTCGCATTGGCTTTCTCTAAAGCAAGTCTGAGTTGTCTTTGCCCCAAACTATAGACCATGAGAGCAAGAGTCATGATCATCGCCAAAGCCATGATCCGTTTCGTATTTTTGAGAAAAACACTGGAAGCGAAGAATAGAGGGTCTTTGAGAAAGCGAAATCCTCGTTCCGTAGATTGCTGTCCCTTATATTCCCGTAAGATTTCGCATTCAGTCCATTTTTGAGAATCGAGCGAATTGGTGGCAAGAATAAAACGCCCAACTTGTTGACGATGAATAGCAACGATTAAAGGGTTTTCGACCAAAGTGGCAAGAACGTGAAAGGAATGATGAGTTGCTTCAGTATTGGGACGACCTCTTTGCGAATAATGCGGTTGAGCAAGGATTTTAGGCTCATCAAGCCTATGGTAATTCAGCGTTTTCTCAAAGTCCATGATAGCATTGAGGGCATCAGCTTCGCAGGCAAAACTTTTATTCATTAAGCTCTTTAGGACTTTCTCTTTCTCTTTCAAAGCTTTCTCTATCTGCTTCGATAAAGTTTTGAGGTCGGATTCCATCCTTTGTTGGCTTTCGACAACAATCCATTGCTGTTTGACCCCTGCATAAGTACTACAGACTACGCAAAAACGATAACCTTTGTGGTCTTTCTGCTGACTTAATTGTTCGGGCAATATAATTTGGATTAGCTCCTGTGCAGCTTTTATCGTTGTGGGTACTCGACTAATCCAATCGATGCTATTACCAAATTCTCTCAGATTGGTTTCACTATAGAAGGCTGCATCCATTACATACAAGTCTGGTTGTTCTCCTTCCCATTCTGCCTGAAATGCTTTGATTACTTCTGGAAAAGCGCTCTGGTCTGTTTTGTTCCCATCGGCAACATTCATGAATATCGGGATTCCTTCTTCTTCACTGGTCAGTAAATGCCATGTAAATTGCTTCAAGTCTGGGCGATGGTCTCGTGAGTATCCTTGCGTAATTGCGATCGCTACTGGCTCGGTGGCTTCTTCTTCGACTAAATTTTCCTCTCCTGATTCCGTTGTTTGATACTTCCCATGCACTGACATACTTGTACCGTCAAGATGCGTATTCTTGACGCTAACACCAAATCGTTTACACATCTCTGTGGCTATCTTCACAAATATTAGTGTGATCCCATATTCATATAATTGATCCATCACTCTTCCTAGTCGGCTTTCGTTTAGATATTCTGCTTTTACTCTTGCTCCGATTAGATGTTCTGTCGCTTTTCCTAAAAAAAAGTCACTGAATAAATACAATGGAGCCGTTAAGAAACCCATGCAGTTCAATATCATCGCTTTCACCACTTGCCCCGCACTTACTTTCTCTTGCGGATGGCTTCCTAGCTCCCGATCTATGATTTCGACTATCCCGATATCATCTACTATTCCTGCAATAATACCCAGATGGTCTATGTCTTGTACGTCTATCTCAGGCATTTGGCTATTTTGATTGATCTTAATTAAAAATACCTTATTTCAAATTTAACCTGCTGAATCTAGGTTGAATAGTTTGTAATTCATCATTTTCTGTTTGGTGAGTGTGATATAAATCCCAACACTGTTGCAGGTTCATCCAGAAGTCTGGTGATGTGGAGAAGAATTTGGCTAGACGGAGTGCGGTGCTTGGGGTGATGCCTCGGCGGCGATTGATGATTTCATTTACTCTTTGGTAGGGGACATGAATAGCGTTGGCTAGTTCTTGCTGAGTTAGTCCCAACGGAATGAGAAATTCTTCTAGCAACATTTCCCCTGCGTGGGTTGGTGGGCGATGGGTTGGTATGCGTGTCATAGTTTATGTCCAGAATCGTTGAATGGGATAGGCATCAAAGGCAACATCTCGACTAATTACAGTGAGAGATCGCGTGATTGCTTGGGCGATCAACATTCGGTCAAATGGATCGCGGTGATGTAGTGGAAGATCGCGGATTTGGATGGTGTCGTTAAATGTGATAGGAAGCAATAGAATATCAGAGGCTTCAAGTTCTGTTTCTATAGCTTCATAGTCTTGTTGCAGTGACAATTTGCCGAGATTTAACTTGATGGCAATTTCCCAGAGACTCACGATGCTGAGATAGACAGTATCGGCTTCTTCGATGATATTTTTAAGGTTGCTGGGTAGCTCATCGCTATTTTCTGATAACCAAATGAATGTATGGGTGTCTAGCAGATATTGGCTCATTCCATATATTCCTTAAAGTCTTCTAGTGGCTCGTCAAAGTCATCGGGCAAAGGTAATACAAATGTACCTTTTAAGATTCCGACTCGACGTTTTTTGGCTGATGGTGTATTTTGGGTAATTTCTTTCGAGTGGTTATCGATGAGATATTTGGCATAGTGCAGAATTTCTCGTTTGAGTGATTCTGGCATCTGGGCTATGGTTTGCAAGATTTCTGTATCTAGGGGGTGTGTAGTAGTTGTCATTGTTTAAACTCCTGCGGCTATATTTTACTTTTTAGGTTTGGCTTCAAGTCCTGCTTTGAAGGCGGTAAGGAAGACTTCCACAAAATCATTTTTGGCAATTTTTTTGATGGCTTCAAATGCGCCTGCTTTAAATGCGGCAACTAGACGATCTTTAAGGGTTGGTTTGTTTTCTATCTCTTCCATTGCGGCGGCGGTGATGTTTTCTTTGCCTGCTTCGCTGGTGGGATCGGAGATTTGGGGGACGATTCCTTGCAGGATTTCAACGAGTTCGTTGGCTAGTTGTTGGGTGTTGGGGTCGTCTGTGCCGTAGTAGTTGTTTTGTGTGCCGATGTTGTCGCCTGTGACGGTTTGATCGCCTGCGATGACTTGTCCTACTGGGGCGTTGAAGTTAAAGGTCATATTTTTCTCACTGGATAATGTTTAGTGGTTGGTTAGGACTCTGGTGATGTCTTTTGGTTGTTTTGTGTAGCAATATTATCGCGTTGAACCGTTAGATTTTCTACTACTTGTCCTAATGGTGCTTTGAAGATGTAAGAGTTGCCTGTGGTGGGGTTGGGTTTGTCTTCGGGGGGTAAAGGTGTTTGAGCTATGTCGTAGTTGTAGTATTTGCATCGGGCTTGGATAGCAGTGATCACTGAGAGGGCTTCTTGGCTCGATTTTGTGGCGATGAGTTTGAGGAGATGGGGAAGACTTTTTGCGAGTATTGGTAAGTTGGATTCAGATTGAGAAAGTTTTTGTAATATTTCTGCGGCAAGGAAGGCAACAGCATTAATAGGATAGTTGAGAGCTTTAATGAGAGCAGTAATTGCTTTCTTATTACCAATTTTCCCTAATGCTTTCACTACAGTTCTCCGCAAGTCAATATTATCATTTTCGAGAATACCAATGAGATAATTGATAGATGTATCATTACCAATTTTGCCTAATGCATCAATTATAGAATGTTGGACTACAAACTCAGAATTATTGAAAATATGGATCATAGGAGCGACAGCTTTTTCATCACCAATTTCTCCTAATGCCTCTACTGCGTTCCAATAAATCATCCCTTCAGAATCATTTAGAGATTTAATGAGATAATCGACAGCTTTGTTATTACCTGTTTTGCCCAATGCCTTTACTGCGCTACGACGAACATTTACATCTGGTGTATTAAGAGATTCAATTAGAGCGTCAATAGTTTTTGCGTTGCCAATTTTACCTAATGCCTCTGCTGCAATCATACGGATATCAAGCTTATGATGCTTCAATGCATCAACTAGAAACTCGATTCCTTTTTTATGACTAATTATAGTCAATGCATTTGATGAAAAGAAAGGAATACCGTTAGAATCATTAAAAGCCTTAATTAGAGCTTCGGCAGCTTTTTCGTTGCCAATTTTACTTATTGCATCACTAACATACCTAACAACAATATTCTCAGAATCATTGAGAAGATTAATTAGAGCTTCGGCGGCTTTTTCGTTGCCAATTTCACCTAACGCTTTTGCTGCATTCCAGCGAATGACAGTATCAGAATCATTGAGAAGATTAATTAGAGCATCAATAGCTTTGTCGTTACCAATTCTTTCTAGAGCATTTATTGCATGTACACGAATGCGGCGATCAGAATCTTTAAGAGCAACAATGAGAGGATCAACAACATTTTTGTTGCAAATTTTACCTAGTCTCATTACCGCATCTAGACGAGTAATATAATTACAATCACGAAAAAAAGCAATGAAACTTTTAATAGCTTTTTCATTGCCAATTTTCATTAAAACAATTATCGTATCTAGATGGATACTATAATCAGAATTGGTAAGAGAAGTAATAAGAGCTTGAATAGTTTGTTCATTGCCAATCTCGCCTAAAGCTTCTACTACATATCTCCGAACGTCAGAATCATCGTCGTGTAGAACGGTAATTAAAGCTTTAATAGCTCTTTCATTACCAATCTTGCCTAATGTCTCTACTATATATCTCCGAACGTCAGAATCATCATCGTGTATTGTAGCAATTAGAGCTTCAACAGCCTTGGTATTGCTGATATCTCCCAACGCTTTTATGGCACTCATCCGTATATAAGAATTATAGCTATGAACAGAAACAATACTAATAAGAATCTCAAGAGCTTTGTTACTACCAATAAAGCCTAATGCATCTGTTGGTATTCCAGAATAATCTTTATCTTTAAAAGATTTAACAAGTGGATTAATTGCATAATCTGATCGTGTTTTCCCTAAAAGCTTGATCGCATATTCTTGGGGGATTTTCTGTTTTTCTATTTCCTGAATCAACAATCTAACAGTCTTCTCCTGAAACTTATCCTTCACCGCCCCAGCCAACCTCGCCCCTAACCGCAAATCCACCTCCAGCGCCAGCCTCACCACCCGCACCGCCTGCTCCTCACCCTCCACCAACTCCAACATCAACGCCAAAGGTTCCGTCCACTTCAAATAATTGAGATAATCATGCTGTAACCGCGCATCACTCAAACTCGGCAATAGCCCCAACAACCACTCCGCCGCATAATATTCCTGAATCAACTGATGCCGAAACTCAATGCGATCATTGCTAATCTGAATCAAATGATGCTTCAGCAAATCCTCTAACCACCGCACCGCACAATCATCCGCAAACTCCACCTTCCCCCGCAAAAACTCCACCAAAAACTGCTCCGCCTCCCGCCGCGAAATCGCCACCTGCAATTCCGTCAGACTTTCGCCGCAGGTCATCTTAAACGCTAGATACTGCAACAACCGCCCCCACCATGCCCGCGAATCCTTCGATAGCGTCACATCCTGCTTAATCCTGTCCCCATAGCCCACCGTAAACGCCCGAAAAACCATACCCAAATTTGGTGGAATCTGCTCCGACTGCTGAAACAACGAACAGAGCATCCATAACAACAAAGGTGTTTGCCCAAACTCCCGCAACCGTCCCGACAACTGCCGCAACAACCTCTCCCCCTGCGTCGGCAAATACGCCATCACAAACTGCTGCATCTGCGGCTCCGTCAAAGGTTGCATCTCTAACCGCTTCGCAATCCCCAAATCCCCACCCGCACTCAACTCCCGCGTCGTAAAGATCATCGGGCAAGTTTTTTGATAAAGCTCCCGAAATTGATTTACCATGACGCGACCACGATCCGAAGGCAACTCATTCACCCCATCCACCAACAGCAACAACCGCCCCTGACGCAATAGCTGCTTAATCCCCGCCTCATCAATATCCAAGGCAGGATCGTGTTTGTGCATAAAGGCAAGAATGCGATCGCATACAGACGACGCATTCGCCTCCGAGGGCAAATACCGCAACTCTACCAACACAGGAATTTTCGCGTTGCGATCGCTTAACGCATTTTCCGCCTCCTGCAACAACAACCGCGCCAAAGCCGTAGACTTCCCCGATCCCGGTCTACCCACCAGCAACACATGCTCCGCCGCGTACTTACAAATCCCCTCCAGCACAGGCAACCGCTCGATTTTTTCTTTCTTTTCCTCTTCCCCTTTTTCCTTCTTTTCCTCTTCCCCTTTTTCCTTTTGACTTTCTACTTTTTCCTTGTCTACCGTCTGCACCATCAAGCCAAAATCAAAAAAAGCAGGGCGATCACGCTCAACTTGGAGTGAATCCTTACCTGTCGCGTCCGTTGGCGTATACCACTCTTCCCATTTCTGGTGAGTGTTTACAATCGACCTTAAATAATCATCAAAACAAATTTCTACACCCATGCCGTAAATTAACCCCGTAGGACATAGCGGCGACAATATCTTCGCGTCAGGAATTGCAACAATATTAGCTTAAATTTTCAAGTTAAAATATCCCGATTGAAATAGCGATCGCCTTGCCAGAGACAACGAAAGGACGGCTCAAGCTAGAATCTTGTATAGCGGCTGATGTGCGAGAGTTAGAGCAATTATTGGAGTGTTAAATCTATGCAAGTAACTGAAAAGCCCGTTAGTACTGAACAAGTTGATGCTCAAGTGATTGAGCAAGTGTCTGAACCGTCGCATGATTCGGCTTTGTTGTCTATTAACGCCCAAGTATCGTTTGCTAGTTTACTAACACTGATTCAATCTTTGCCCAAGGAACAAAAATGGCAGGTTTACCAAGCATTGGGTGCGGAGCTTGCGCCCCAGTCAGCAGAGGCGAAGGCGATCGCCCGTTTAGGGGATGAGGATGACGAGTCTATGTGGATCACGGTTGTCCATGAAGATGATGAGATCGATGAAGAGGCTTTAAATGAATGGTTGGTGAAGCGTGGTTACAAAAAAGCAGAAGTATAGGGTTACGTTGCATCCGCAGTGGGTGTCTCAAGCAAGAGATGCCTTAGCGATCGCTGATGCTCCAGTTTACGCATTACGTTTTTTAAAAACAAATGACTCTAAATTATTGCTGGGAGAAGCTTTTACGGATTACACATCCGATGCTAGCGATCGCTAATAACCATCAAAATAAATCTCAGTAACCATGCCAAATACTAACTAGAAAAAGGTCTGATGAACAAAGTGCATCAAACCTTTTTACCTGGAAAACTATTCTATTCTTCAGTTTCTGGCTCGATCGCTTCATCAACTACTTCAGCAATAACTTCAGTAGTAGCGATCGCTGCATCACCACTTTGAAGTTCCACTTCTTCAATCTCCTCTTCCAACGCAGGCGGAACTAAAGTTGCACCCACGATCGCATCAGAAGAATCAAGCTTCTGAAGTCTCACACCTCTAGCCGTCCGAGACTGACGGGCGATCGCATCAGTACTCTGACGCATGACAATACCGCGACTAGTAACGATCATCAGTTCGTTGTGTTCATCCACTAAACAGAGCGAAGCAAGTTGATCTTGACCAGATTTAAACTTGGTCACGCGCAAGCCCTTACCAGCCCGTTTCTGAATACGGAACTGATTGACGGGAACGCGCTTCCCATATCCGCCTCTAGTGACCACTAAAACCCAAGGACCTTGAGCTTTCTCGGTTTCCACTTCAGCAGTCTCAGTTTCGAGATTCTCATCCTCATTGACCGTCACAGTCAAATCAATCTCTTCTTCAGAACCTTCAACTTCCTCAATTTCCGCAAGTCCTGCTGGCAGAATGTCCATACTCACGATTTCATCATCACCTGTCAGACGCATAGACCTTACGCCACGAGTATCGCGTCCCATCGGACGCAACTGCTCATGGTCAGTACGGAAGCGGATCGACATCCCTTGACGCGAACCGACGATGATCGTGTTATCAGCCTTAGCACGACGTACCCAGCGTAATAAATCTCCTTCTTCGAGGGCGATCGCAATCAATCCATTAGAACGAATATTGGCAAAGGCAGGGAGCTTAGTCTTTTTGATATAGCCGCCAGCCGTAAGCATGACCAAATATTCATCTTCGCAGAATTCGCTAATTGGTAATACCGTTGTAATCTTCTCATTAGCGGCGATCGGTAATAACTGTACTACCGCCGTACCACGCGCTGCCCGACCAGATTCGGGAACTTCGTAAGCTTTGACTCCATAGACCTTACCGCGATCGGTGAAGAAGAGTACTTTGTCATGACTGCGACAGGCGAAGAAATGGGCGATCGCATCATCATCCTTAACGTTAGCGCTAGCCTTACCGCGTGTAGCACGATGTTGAGCAGTAAAAGTATCAACGGGCATCCGCTTGACATAGCCTTGCTCCGTCACCATCACGATCGTTTCGCGATTAGCAATCAAATCGGCAGTATCGATATCACCTTCATTCGGCAAAATCCTTGTACGGCGAGGTGTGGCAAATTCGGCTTTGATCGCTTCTAACTCTTCGCGAGTAATGGTAAGAATGCGATCGCGATTGGCAAGAATATGTTGTAGATCGGCAATCTTCTCAACTAACTGATTATGTTCATCATGGATCTTGTCAGCATCTTGAGCCGTTAAACGACGCAGTTGCATTGCCAAAATTGCATCGGCTTGCGCTTCTGACAGTCCGTAATTCTCAATCAATCCTGCCTTCGCCGCCGCACTATCATCAGCACCACGAATCAACGCAATTACTGCATCCAGATGATTGAGGGCAATTAGCAAACCTTGCAATAGATGATCGCGTTCTTCGGCTTTGCGAAGTTCGTACTGTGTACGGCGCGTAATTACTTCATAACGGAAGTCCAGAAATACTTGCAATGCATTACGCAGAGTCAGAGTAATCGGTTCGCCATCTACTAGAGCAAGCATATTGCAACTAAAGTTAGATTGCAAAGGTGTCGATTTGTAGAGATTATTCAGTACCACCTTGGGATAGGCATCGCGCTTCAGCTCGATGACCAGACGCATACCATCGCGATCGCTTTCATCGCGGATATCAGAAATACCATCTAGTTTCTTCTCATTGACCATCTCCGCCATTCTTTCGATTAGCGAGGCTTTATTGGTCTGGTAAGGCATTTCCGTAATGATAATTGCCTCACGATCCTGCCTTCCAGGGGAAGTAATTGTTTCAAAGCTTGCCACCGATCGCATGGTGACTGAGCCACGACCTTGAGTATAGGTTTCGCGGATACCTTCTGTACCCAAAACCAAAGCCCCAGTCGGGAAGTCAGGACCGGGAATATATCTCATCAAGTCCAAATCGCTAAGACTAGGATCGGCAATTAGGGCAACTAACCCATCTACCAACTCACCCAAATTATGTGGCGGAATATTTGTCGCCATCCCCACAGCGATTCCTGATGAGCCATTCAGCAAAAGCTGCGGAATCCGCGCTGGCATAACCAAGGGTTCTTGCTGCGAACCGTCATAGTTATCCCCAAAGTTGACCGTATCTCGCTCAATATCCTGAATAATGCCAACCTGAGCAATTCGGGTCAAGCGACATTCGGTATATCGCATTGCGGCGGGAGGATCGTTATCGACCGAGCCAAAGTTGCCATGACCATCGACCATGCGATCGCGCATCGAAAAGTCCTGCGCCATCCGCACCAACGCTTCATACACAGCCGTATCACCGTGTGGGTGGTATTTACCAATTACGTCACCGACCACACGGGCGCATTTCCGAAACGGGCGATCGGCACTTAAGCCCAACTCGTGCATGGCGTAGAGAATGCGACGATGTACGGGTTTGAGTCCATCACGGGCATCG
Organism: uncultured cyanobacterium; assembly: GCA_903819605.1. Taxonomy (GTDB): domain Bacteria; phylum Cyanobacteriota; class Cyanobacteriia; order Pseudanabaenales; family Pseudanabaenaceae; genus Pseudanabaena. Next base: position 12,649 of record CAIJEA010000714.1, read on the forward strand.
GGAAGGGCGCGACCGACGATCACGCTCATAGCATATTCCAGATAAGAGCGCGACATTTCGCCGCGTAGGTCTGTGGGAATAATCCGATCTTCTAAGGTATCAGTCATACGGCTACTCAAATTCTCCTTGCATGGCTTGGCAGTGCTTGCCTCGCGTGAGATAGGCAATTCTTACTAAGTGGTTTAACTATTATAAGACTTGATGGAGATGCAAAGGACTTGGGTGCAGTAAATGTAATTAATACAATCGGCTGTTTGACTAAAATCAGGGTTATCAAGAAACTATGCCACATTTATTCCTTTTGGACTTATATAGCTGACACCATGTGTATCGGCACATAAAACCCAAAAGAGAGATGCGGCGCGAAGTGCCGCATCTCTCTTTTGGGTTTTAATTTTGTCCTAATATGACTGGCGACAGCTATACATTGCTTGAGATTTGTACGTTTGTAACTTTAATCAGAGATTAGAGCTTTTACGTCTCGTTAGCATATGCTTTAGCATCATTCCCAATCCATATAACTTGCTAGCGCCCAATGCTGGTGTAAATGGAATACTTGATGGATTTCGCAACATGATTTTAAGATAAATAATGAATAATTCCCAAGTAGGATAGTCAATAGTTTTAAATTCATAGGGAACAAGTCGAGAGATTTGAGCGATATCTAAGTTCATTTTTTGGCTCAAAGATTTAATCAGACGGATTGTTGTGACTTGATTTTGATAGTATCTAAATCTATCTAGGTAAAATATGTTGTTAGACTCATTCTTATTGTGTTGACGATAACCGATTAGTGGAATATCTAGATAGAGTTTTCTTGCTCCTAAAATTGAAGATCCTAAGACTATACAGTTGTCAGCATAAATGCGATAGCCGCCAATAGAATTACAGGGGAGAATTTCACTCAAATATTTGCGTTGAATAGAATTTCCTGAGGTTGGACTTCCAACAAACATATGTTCTTCAATAGTCAGGATTAATGAGTATCCGCGATCTTGAATATAATTTTTATACTGAGATATTTGCGACTGACTTGGGGCTTGATAGCTGTCTTTAGTATATCTAAAAGTTCCTAATTTACAAAAGAGAAAGCCACAGGCAGGATTTTCCCTATATATGTTTAAAGCAATTTCTAAATATCGCGAATGATAAAGATCATCTGAATCAAGAAAGAAAATAAGATCACCAGTTGACTGTAGAAACCCAGTAGTTGTGGCGGCTAGTTCTCCTTGATTATGTTCATGAATAATGATTTTTACATTTGAATTTTGAGCATAATGTTCTTGTAAAATCACGCTAGATCCATCTGTGGAAGCATCATCAACAACTATGATTTCATCAAAAGGATGAGTTTGAGACAAAGCGCTTTCAATTGCCTCACCAACATAGTGTTTATAATTAAAGTTCGTAATCAAACAAGTTGTTTTTATATTTTTTGTCATTTTGATCTAGGCTCAATAGATTTGTCGGGGAGTTGCTTTAGCTCTTAAGCTAAAGACTCTTTAGGTTAGGATGCGTTCAATGTTAAACATTTTATCTACACTTTTGATATTGTTTCTATTTTAGATTATTTCCCAACAGGTCTAATACATTTAGCTATTTAGCTGATGTTACGTAGAACAAAGATCGTCATAATGTTTCCATGTAATCTTAAGAGAGGATTTGGAGACCAAATCCCTACATATTTGTAAAGGTAGGGGCTTGGTCTCCAAGCCCCAATCTCATACTTCCACGTAACATCAGTAAAGAACCAGATTTTTTGTAGTGCGGCTCCGCCATACTACAAAAAATCTGGTTCTTTATTTTACTGCTAGTCCCTTATCAAGAAACTTTGCAACTTTCACTCCTTTTGGGCTTAAACATTGCTTATGATTAGACCGTTTTTCACTTTAATCGGAGATTAGCATTTTTATATCTTGTTAGCATATGCTTTAACATCATCGATAATCCATGTAATTTGCTCAATCGCCATCGTGGGGTAAATGGAACACTTGATGGATTTCGCAACATAATTTTAAGATAAATGAAGAATAATTCCCAAGTAGGATAGTCAATAGTTTTAAATTCATAGGGAGCTAATCTGGAGATTTGAGAAACATCTAAGTTCGTTTTGCCAATCCAAAATGTAAATAGACGAATTGTAGCTACTTGATTCTGGTAAAACTTAAATCTATCTAGATAAAATGAATTGTTAGAATCATTATTTCCATGCCTACGATAGCCAATAAAAGGGAGATCGACAAAGAATTTCCGTGCACCGAAAATTGAAGAGCCGAAAACTATACAGTTATCAGTCCACATGCGATAGTCATCAATACAAGTGCATGGAAGGATTTTACTCAAATAGTTACGACGGATAGAATTGCCTGACATAGGATTTCCGACAAATATATGTTCTTCGAGAGTAATAATCAAAGAATATCCTCGATCTTGTGTATATTTCTTATATTCAGCAATTTGTGACGCGCTTGGACCTCGATAGGCATCTTTATTCCATTTAAAGTTTTCCATATGGCACGAGAGAAACCCACAAATAGGATTGCTGTTATATATATTTAAAGCAGTTTCCAAATATTGATGATGGTAAATATCATCGGCATCAAGAAAAAATATGACATCTCCCGTTGATTGTAGAAATCCAGTAGTTACAGCAGCTAGCTGCCCTTGATTCTGTTCATGGATGATTATTTTCACATTTGAGTTTTTCCCATAAAGCTCTTGTAAAATTGTGATAGATCCGTCAGTGGAAGCATCATCAACAACTATGATTTCATCAAATGGATGGGTTTGAGACAATGCACTATCAATCGCTTCACAAACGTAGTCTTTATAATTAAAGTTATTGATTAAGCAAGTTGTTTTTAGCTTTTCTATCATCTTTTTAAATGGATAACCTCAAATATAAGATCTAAATATTACCCTTGTTAAGGTGCAAAAATAGCGAACGTAGATCGGTTATTTCAGCCTTTGAAAAGCTATTCCTTTGGACTTTCGATATGAAATTTTACGGAGCTATATATAGCAATCCGAAATGATTTATAGATTTTTAAGAGTTGTGAGAGTCCCACCCTGCGGGTGCGACTCTCACAACTCATTTTTGGATTGCTATAGATATAGCAGGTTTCATTTGCTAGCGGCAAAATGAAACCTCAAAACCCATACTGGGATTGATTTTTTGTTTTCAAATGAGTAAGCACTCATTTGAAAACCGCTATAGGATCGAGCGAGTTCGTTGGTCAACTTAACTTGGTTAGATCTAAATATCAATACCTACTGTTGCTAAGAAACGTTTAGCGATCGCTACTGGTGAGTAATGTTCAAGTGCCCAAGCCCTACCTAACGCAGAAATTTCAGGTAAGCGATCGATATTTTGTCGAATTTGCTCAATCGAAGAATCAATATTATCTAAATCGATGCCGATGTAATGCTTCCAGTTTTCTGGCATTACAGGTAACATAAACCCGTATTTATCAAAATCTAAATGAATTGGTACACATCCAGAAGCCATAGCTTCCCAAAAGCGCCAACTATCCCATTGTACTAAACGATTAGTTTTCCATCCGAACTTGGTAATTGCTTTACGATAGGCTCTACCTAGAATTGTCCATGGATAGCGAGGAAATGGAGAGATAAAATATCCTCCGAAACTACTACAGGCTGTGGATGAGAGTAATAGCTCATAGTATCCAGGATTATGACGACCACTGGCTTGAGCCCATTGCAAAGAGTGGTAAGCACCGCGATCGCGTGCATCCATTATTATTTTTGATTCTAAGGGAATGATAGAGTTGATTTTTGGTAAAAAATGTTTCTGGACGTAGTTGCGTAAAGAATGATCTCCATGTAGAAATGCACGCGAATTAACCAATAAATTATGACTGCGTTGACTAAAAGGCGGTATATGCTCTAATTCTTTGATAATTCTTTCAGATAATCCGAAAGGGAAAGGGTGCGTATTCGCAAAGAGGGGAGTAGATTTTGTAACGTGAGATTTAAAATAATGGTCAAATCGATCTAGCCCTGCTTCAAGAAAATTGGTGCGCGGCCCGTCATCAGATAAGTCAAGGAGAATGGTTTGATGCGGACGATCTCTACGCAGTAAGTGCTGAACATCACATAATGACTTAGCAAATTGAGATTGTCTTTGCCACCAGAAGTCATTGATAATAACTAGATCGCAGTCATCTGGGGTCACATTGGGATCGTAGCGAAATAAAAATTGTTCTTCAGGTGCTGGGAGCCAAAAATTGACATTTGAATAAAATTCTATACCTAAGGCTTTAAGTCCTTCCCCTAAGCAAACAGTTCCATGTTGATAATAATGATAAGCTGAAGTATAGTCCCCTTTTCCATTAAGTGTTGGCGGAAAGCAGTAGAAATAGACTTTTAACTTAATCTTGTAGTTCATACAAATTATCTTTGAATATTAATTGGAAAAATTTGCTAACTACCTCGGCATAATTAAAAAACTACATTAGAACTAGTGCCGAGTTACTTAAAATAAAAATAACACATTAAATTTATCATATGGATTTGTGAATTGACTAAACTAAAATAATTTTTTACTCATTTGGAGACTGCTATAAATTAGAGTGATTTTAATTTTTCTGTATGGATATCAAACATGATTTTACAAAATAAAATTTATCATTGTTCTGCTAATATTGCGATCGCAGGAGGTGGGGTTAAGACTTATGTTAATGGATTGTATGCATCAATGCCAGATACTTTTGGCGCAGATATCATTGCGAATCCTTTGGATTACGATCAAAGTCATTTTAAATTGTTGCATATTCATGAAACTAGCGCATTAGAGCAAGTAAATAATCAATGTCCTGTGGTTTTTACGGCACACAATCACGATGCTTATTGTGCTAGTGGAACGAAATACTTATCGGCTAGCAAATCTAGTTGCGATCGAGCACTAAGTATATGGGAATGTACATGGGGGCATTTGGTTGATGGTTGTGGCAGTCGTCGTCCAGATCGAATAATCAAAAATTGGCAACGGGCTAGTAAAGAATTTAAAGCGCTGAAAAAGTTTGGGGTTTTGACGATCGCCAACAGTGATTATGTGCGATCGCAACTTATTACTACTAATGGATTACCCGAATCACAGGTTATAACATTACGATGTGGAATCGCTAATCCTACGAGCGATCATTTCCCCCTAGAGAAATCCGTACATGAACAAAAACGCATCTTTTTTGCAGGAAGAATCGTACCAGACAAGGGGCTAGATTGGTTGCTCCGAACAATGCCGATGTTAGATCCACATATTCAGCTTGATATTGCTGGAGAAGGTTGGGCAATGCCTCAAGTGCGACAGCTAGCGGAAGATTTGCAACTTAGAGATCGCCTTACTTGGCATGGTTGGTGCCAAGGCGAAAAATTAGAAAATTTATACCGTCAGTGTTTTGCCGTAATTTTTCCGAGCGTATGGCCAGAACCCGCAGGGCTTGTGACCCTCGAAGCCTATGCACGATTTCGTCCAATAATTGCTAGTGCGGCTGGTGGCATTCCTGAACATATTCAAGATGGTAAAACAGGAATTTTGGTGGAGCCGAATAATGTGCAACAGTTGGCGGCGGCGATCGCCGATTTGGCTGATGATTTTGACAAATCTCGTAGGATTGGGATAGCTGGTAATGAATTGTTTCACGAAGAATTTACCCTAGAGATTCATGCTCAAAGACTAAGCAAGATTTATGACTTAGCGATCGCCAAGTTTCATCAAAAAAATGGTTCTACCTAGGTATAGCTTTAAGAAATAAAACCCAGAAGTGCCGCAACTCTCTTCTGGGTTTTATTTTTGTCCTAACATGACTAGCTACAGCTATACTTAAGCACCTTGCCTGTAGCTCACTTGAAAGAGAAACGCTATATCATAGGCTGTAGTGATTTAGCCTTGACATTGATTGTGTTATTTTCCAATAAATCTGAAGCGCCTATGCTAATCCAGCGATCGCTGGTACATAATCTCATAGTCAATTATCGTGACTTATTCAAAAAAGAGCTTACAGATAGAGAACATGCTCAAATATCACTACTCTCAGAAAAGCTAGATAAATGCGTGATTGAGGTCGCTGTATTTGGGATGGTGTCAAAGGGCAAGACATCAGTCTTGAATGCTCTATTTGGTCAAAATCTAGGCGAGACGGGTGCTATTAATGGGGTAACTAAAGAAAGTTGTATTTATGAATGGAAGATGCCTTCAAGTTCTCTTGCTAATACACAGAAGAGTAAAAAGTTACAATTGCGGTTTGTTGATACACAGGGAATTGATGAGGTTGGCGGCGAAGTAGGGAGCTATATTTCCTTGGAAGTAGCTAAGCGATCGGATTTAATTTTATTTGTGATCGCAGGAGATATGACTAGGCTGGAGCAAGAAGCGATCGCGCAGCTTCAGATCTTCTACAAACCAATTTTGCTGGTTTTTAATAAAACCGATCTGTATCCTGAAAGCGATCGCCACACAATTTTTGAAGCATTGCAGAATGTGGACATGCAAAGGCTAATCTCTCCACAAGAGATTGTCTTGATTATGGCGAAGCCCAAGCCTACCAAGGTGCGAATCCAGTATAGTGATGGTCGAGAAAGCCAAGAGGTATGGGAACAACCAAAGCCTGATGTCCAACCTTTAAGAGAAAGAATTCTTTCTCTACTCAATACTGAAGGAAAAGTATTGCTAGAGGTAAATGTATTGCGATCGCTATTAGAGCTTCAAGAGGCAGTTACTCAAAGATATTTACAGAAATTACAAGTGGATAGGTCAATACTGGCTTTGGTATTTATTGGTGAGGCGATCGGGCTGTTATTATCTCCGTCTCTATGGCTTGATGGAGTGATTAATGGCAGCGTGAATAGTCTATTAGTACTTTTATTGATCGGCAAATATCCAAGCCAAAAGAAGTATTTGTGGTTGATGCTAATTGTAGCGATCGCCGCTTTGTGTGGAATATTGGGAATAGATAGTGAGCTTACTCGTTATTTGCAAATTCTTTGGTCAGGATTGAGCTTATCTTTTCTAAGTAGTCGCATCACTCATGATATCCAGAATAGTCAAGGATATGGTAGATTAGGAGCAAGGAAACTAATGGAAGAGATTATTGAATCTGTACCTCATAGCTCTATCCTGCGACGATTTAAAACATTTTCGTAAGCGTGAAATGATTTTTCTAATTCCGAAAGTTATGATTATGACGAACAGTAAATCAGTTTTTTAGTAAGGAAGAGATGCTAAACCCAAACAGCATTTATATCAATCTTGCCATTGATTTCCATCCCCTCATCGTTGCACCCAATATTTCGGTGCTTGACGCGATCGGACTAATGAATCAAGCAATTAATTCGTCAAAGTTAGAACAATATCCCGACCTAAGATCGCTAGGATCTAGGGCAAGCTCCGTTTTGGTAGTTGATGCAGATAGAATAATTGGCATATTTACCAAGGGGGATGTACTCCATTTAGTCGAAAAGCAAGTCGATCTCAAAAAGTTAAAGATCGCTGATGTCATTACTGCGCCAGCTATTATCCTTAGGCGATCGCAAATTCAAGATTTGGAATCTATGCAGAGGCTGCTTCAGCAGCTCCAATGCTTTCATTTGCCCGTGATCGATGATTTCAACAAAATAATAGGGGTGATTACCCAAGAAAGCATTCTCTATGCCGAGAAGAATCAAACGGAAGATCGTTTAAAAAATGTTGAAGCCCAAAAACAAGCAATTTTAACGGCAATTCCCGATCTTATTTATCGCATCAATGTGAATGGTACTTATCTAGAATGTTTTGCGAGCAATTATGTCGCTGATTTGCTACCTTCTGAACTTGATATTACTGGTAAGCATCTCTCAGAAGTTTTACCAAAAGATTTAGCAGCACGCAAATTATCCGCCATCAATCAAGCAATTTCCACTGGTGAAATTCAGACCTTTGAACAACAGTGGTACATTAATGGCAAAGTGCAATACGAAGAAGTCCAAATCGTTAAAGTTAGCGATCACGAAGCATTGACGATTATTCGGAATATTAGCGATCGCAAACAGTCTGAAGAAGCTTTACGCGAATCAGAAATGCGCTTTAGAAGTGTATTTGATACTGCGGCAGTAGGAATTTCTCTAGCGGCTCCCGATGGCAAACATATTGCCGTTAATCAATCGCTATGTAATATGTTGGGGTATTCTAAGACTGAGTTACAGGTATTGTCGTTCCAAGAGATCACGCATCCCGACGACCTAGACATAGACCTCTATCACTACCAAAAACTGCTCAAAAATGAGATTGATAGTTTTCATATTGAAAAGCGATATCGTCACAAAAACGGTCAATTTATATGGACAATCTTAAGCGTTTCGTTGGTACGTGACGCGCAGAATCAGCCTCTATACGATATTGCCCTAATTCAAAATATAGACGAACTAAAAAAAGCCCAACAAGAATTGCATAATCTCAATCAGGAGTTAGAAAGCAGAATTAAGCAAAGAACAGCCGATCTTGCTGAAAGTGAACTTCGCCAACAAGAAATACTTAATGCTATTCCAGATTTATTACTACGCCTTAAGCGTGATGGTACTTGTATTGACTGCATCTTGCCACTCATCCCAGATAAAGATGCATTTGTACAGATCAAACATCATATTTCCGAAGTTTTATCACCTCAAACTCTTGAGAAACAACTTGCTGCCTCTAATAAGGCGATCGCTACAGGAGAAGTACAAATTTACGAACACAAATTAAAAAAATATGACAAATGGGTTTATGAGGAAGTCCGTGTCAGTCCATGTGGTGAAGATGAAGTCTTAGTATTGGTCAGAAATGTAAGCGATCGCAAACTAGCTGAAGAAGCATTACAGTTGAGTAATGAGAAACTAATCTTAACGAATTTAGAACTAGAAAGAGTTACTCGACTTAAGGATGAGTTTTTGGCGGCAATGAGTCACGAGCTACGTACTCCACTCAATGCCATTTTAGGAATTTCCGAAGGGTTGCTAGATCGGGTTTTTGGTGACCTTAATCAACGGCAACAAGGCTTGTTAGAGACGATTCAAAGTAGTGGTCAACATCTATTAGAACTAATCAATGATATTTTAGATGTTGCAAAGATTGAATCAGGGATGTTCTCTCTAGATTTAACATCAGTTTTGGTAAGTTATCTGTGCGAAAGTAGCCTGAGTTTTATCAAACATCAAGCTTCTCAAAAAAACATCAAGTTAAATCTATTAATTTGTCCCAATGTTCCAGCCAAAATAGAGATCGACGAACGCAGAATGCGGCAATTACTAATTAATTTGTTAAGTAATGCGGTAAAGTTCACTCCAAAAGATGGAATAGTCACTCTAGAAGCAAAGCTAGTTGATAATGTAATAGATAATTCAGGATTACGTAGCAAAGGCGAGCTTTGTTTTTCTATATCTGATACTGGTATTGGTATTTCCCCAGAGGATATTAGTAAATTATTTCAACCATTTGTACAAATTGACAGTAACTTAAATCGTCAGTACACAGGAACGGGACTAGGTTTGAATTTAGTAAAAAAACTAGCAGAGCTTCATGGAGGGC
>CAIJEA010000715.1 GCA_903819605.1 uncultured cyanobacterium
AACTTTCGCGGCAATCTATCAGGAGCGATCGATAGCCTCAAAATTGCGGGCGCATTACAACTAGATAATGTCGATCTTGCTTCACTGGGTTCGAGTCTAGCTAGACAAGGGCTAGTTGCTCCATCACGAGGCTCACTTGATTTTAATGGGACGATTAGCGGCGCTTTGTCCGCTCCTAGATTGGTAGGAAATCTACGTGTCGCGAGCTTAAAGGTAAATCAAGTCGAACTTGACAATCTTAATTTTAATGGTGTTTTAGATGGAATCGGCAACGTTCCCCAAGCAACAGGAGATTTATTACTCGCAGGACTCAGAGTCGATAAATTAGCCTTCGATCCGAAGTTAGAAGGCAAGCTTAACTTTGATGCGAAGCAGGGCTTAAATGTGGATTTACGAGGTAATCGCGATCGCATTAGTGCCCGTCTAGATAATGCTTTCCATCCCATTGATTTTAATGTGAGTTTAGGAGAAGCCACCGCCAATGGAAGGAGACTTGAGAATAATCCTCGGCGCTTGCAAGTAGCGATCGCCAATCTTCCCTTACCGCTCATTGCTTCGTTTACTGGACAAAATGATGTCAGTGGCAAACTCTCTAGTAATCTAGTTGTTGATTTTAGTAATAGTCCCACGGCGAAAGGTGAGGTGACAGTTGAAAATCCGCGTTTCGGGCGCGTAGTTGCAGAAAGCGCCGTTGCAAAATTGTCCTATGCTAATGGGATTCTTGATGTTAAAGATGGTAGCTTGATTGTCCGTCAAGGAGAATCTAGCAACGAATATAAGTTTAAGCTGACTTATAACCCAAATATTGAAGACTCTATTGTGGGAGCAGTCGAAATTGCCCAAGGGAGAATGCAAGATATATTTGCAACTTTGCAATGGGCAAATATTGTTGATGCCAGTCAAGTATTCAGTTTAGCTAAAACTGGATCGACAGATTTACAACCATTAGAATCAATTAAATTATTAGGAGAGCCTCTCTATAAGCAGTTACAATACCTTACCCAGATCGAGCTGCGTCAAGAGCAGCAGGAAACCGTAAATTCAGATCGCAACTTTAATTTGCCGCCACTCACTGATTTTCGTGGTGACATCAAAGGGTCAGTTACATTCGATCTAAATAAACGTCGAGGTGTTCGGGTAGGATTTAATCTCGTCGGCAAAAAATTTGAATATGGTAAATTTGCCGTTGATGACGTTCAAGTAGAAGGTCGATATGCAAATGGAGTTTTCAACATTGCCAAAGCGAATTTTCAATCAAACAAGAGCTATGGACGACTGACTAAGGCAAGGATCAGACTTACTCCATCTTCAAATCCATTATTTAGATTCCGCGAACAAAGTGGCGAAATTGAACTGAAAGACTTCCCAATTGAGTCCTTACGTCCATTGCCATTTTTTAGCGCGATTCCCTTTGATTTGACTGGTAAAGTCAATGGTAATCTCTCGATTTCAGGAACGAATCTACTAGACCTAGGTGTTAAAGGTCAATTGAGCTTAGCTGATGGCTCTGTCAATCGTCAGCCGATCGATTTTATAGCCCTTAAGTTTGAATATAAAAATCTGAATATCAACTTCAATGCCAATATGAAGGTCGCAGGCAAAGATGCCGTTGTTGCCTCTGGACTTGTGAGCGTCTTTGGCTTCTTTAATGTGAAGTTGGATGTCAAAAATGAAGGAATTGCCTTTATTAATATCTTCAATCAGCCTGTACGCTGGGTAGATGGCAAAGGGGATATCAACATTACTGCTAGTGGAACTGCGAGAGATCCCAAGATTGCTGGAAAGCTCCTAGTTGATAATGCAAGGGTTAGAATAGCTGGCTTACCAGGAGATTTTACTGAGGTTCAAGGTAATATCGATTTTACAAGCGATCGCCTAATTAGTAATATCACGAGTAACTTCAGCGAAGGTAAATTAGCGTTAAAGGGAATTTTACCAATTAGTAATGCTGGATTGCTCAGGGAAGATAGCCCAGAATATCAACAAGCTCTTGCCATCAATGCTGACAGGCTCAAACTCAATGTACGCGACATTAGTTCTGATAATTTTAATAGTCGCGTGATCGTGAGAGGCTCCTTATTATTGCCACGGCTTACGGGCGAAGTGGCTCTGGGTGATGGCAGAGTAGTAATTGGGAATGATGCCGATCCTAACAGTGCTTCAGCCAATGCAAATAATAATCTTCCCGATGTCATATTCGATCGCTTAGCGGTCAAGCTACAAAATATGCAGGTGACGCGCTCCCCCATATTTAACTTCTTAGGAGAAGGTGCTCTCATAGTTAATGGAACATTGCAAAGACCAGAACCTGAAGGTAGAGTCAATATCACACGCGGTCAGTTTAATGCAATTTCGACCAGATTCCGACTCGATCGCGCTTATGAAAACTTTGTTGAATTTAAACCGAACCAAGGTATTAATCCTTCTCTTAATGTCAGAGTTTCAGGTTCAGTTGCAGAAATTACGCGTGTACCAATTAGTTCCAATCGCCCTAACGATCTATTTAGCCCTAACGAAGTCCCTGCAAGTAATTTGGGAGCGCAGCGTACTCTGAAAGTTCAAGCTAGTGTAACGGGTACTGCCCTCGCGCCAGATATTCGCCTCACTAGTAGTCCACCTCGCAGCCAAGCAGAGATTATTGCTTTGATTGGTGGAGGCATTTTGCAGCAACAAGGTGGTTCTGACCCCGCCGCCGCTCTTGCCAATTTTGCGGGTAGTACCGTTCTTAATTTCTTACAAGATGCGATCGGTGATGCTCTAAATCTGGCGGAGTTTAATCTCAGTCCAGTTACGACCAATACCAATGGCAAAAGCCGTAATGGTACGCTAGGTCTATCGGCTGAGGCGGCGATCGATCTCAGTAATAGTTTCTCTGTTTCTCTCCAAAGAATTATTAATGACTCCACTCAACCGACTAATTTCTCGGTGCGCTATCGTCTCGATCCGAATATTCTTTTACGCGGTAACTATGGCTCCGACGGCAGCACTGGTGTATCGATCGAATATGAAAATCGGTTTTAGCGTATAGTAATTTTTAGTAAAGCAAATCAATTATTCTGAACCGACGTTAATCTAGCTAAAAACATATAAAAACTCCTAATGAACTAAATAATTTCTTCCGCAATTTCCACGTATCACCATGTTGTAAATGCGAATCCCAGCTACGAATGGATTGGTGAAGCCGAATTTCATCTGATCGATAGCGCTTGATTCTTCTTTTAGTAAATTGGATACTACGCGATCGCACTCGAATGTAATGAGGTAAAACTCTAAACCCAACAAAACTAGCTCCTTCTCTAGTTGCAAATAGTTGACTTTTAATCGGATGGATCTCTAGATTTAAAGATACTAAATAAGCATGAATTTCGACTTTTGCATCTTTGAGAAATGCTAGATCGTTAGCGAATAGAGCAAAGTCATCGACATAACGTAAGTATTTTGTGGCGTTGAGAGTTTCTTTCACAAAATGGTCAAAATCGTTGAGATAGAGATTTGCAAAAAATTGACTGGTTAAGTTCCCAATGGGTAATCCTTTTATCTCTGTCATTGGTTCAAATATATTTTCCTCAATCTGATATGGTCTATTAATTTGGAAATTGTTGCTGTTATCTAAAATCAAATCAATTAGCCAGAGGGCATCTGGGCATTTAATTTTTTTGCGGATAATTGATTTGAGAATCTCTCGATCAATGGTTGGGAAATATTTTTTGATGTCGCATTGCAGGACATAACGACTAGAACGTGCATATTTGGCAAACTGTCTTAAGGCTTTGTGCGTGCCAAATCCGATGCGATTTGCGTAGGAGTTGAGAATAAAGCTTGGCTCAAGTAATGGAATAATCACATTGCATAAGGCATGATGGACAATGCGATCGCGGTATGCTGTCGCCGAAATTAGCCTTTCTTTTGGGTCATGGATCACAAAGGTATGATATCCCTCTGGTTGATAGGTCTGATCGCGTAGTTCTTCTTGCAGAGTCAGTAGGTTATTAGCGAGATCGAAGTTAAACTCAAGTACAGGATCTCGAAAACGTTTGCCTTTTTTGGCTTTTTTGGCGGCTAGAAATAGATTCTCAAAACTAATGATCTTAGGATACAGATTTCCGAATCGTTTCACTATCGCCACTCCTTTTGCGTTGATCGATCCAGCCACCTAATTCATTGCCAATTTCTCGCATTGTTTTACTTGCATATTCAAATCTTTCTAAAGAAATCAAGTCAAGCTCTTGCAGTAATAAGGTTTGGTGGCGTAGAATACTCAGGGAAACGTTGAGGCTTTCGAGTTTGGATAACTTGTGTTTTGCAAATTTTGATTCAATTAAGCCTTCAAGAAGTTCATAAATTCGATTAATTATTTTGGAGCCTAAATGGAATTTATGATCTCTTGGCAATCTATTTAATATTGGGATATACCATTTAATAAAATCGTGGGTTTTCTGAATAATTGATAGTTCTTGCATGGAATCCTGTTTTAACAATTAGTGAGCTAGACGATGTTTCAGCGAACTTACTAAAACATCTAGCTCGGTTTTATCTTTGGATGCAGTCACCAACATCACCAGAGCAAGCTTGGACTCTTCATATATACTCCCACTAAAATCCCTTCTAATGGCTCTGATGAAAAGAGTACTCACGACAAGATAGAAACAACCACCCGAAAACCGATGTTGTTGTTCCTGTTACCTGCGTTCCTCCTGTTACGATTCGCAGAACGACAATTCCTAGCATTGTTGTTCCAAGAACCACCACGGAGCAGTGGTCAACTCACCCTGACCTAAGGTGTCATAAGTTCTAAGACTTATTAGCAAGTTATAGGCTTTATTATATTAATGCAAGTTTGTTGATTATCGAAAAACAAAATGGAATGATGATAGAATAGTACAGTATACAAACCGCAATCATCTAAATATCGTATTTAATCTCTTTAGAAGTTTGATCGCCTAACGGCGAAAGGGAAAAAGAGAAAGAAGGGTAAAGTAAAAGTTGTCCTCACGACAAGATAGAAACAACCACCCGAAAACCGAAGCTGTTGAACCTGCTACCCGCGTCCCACCTGAGACGAAACGCAGAACGACAATTCCCAGCATCGTTGATCCAAGAACCACCACGGAGCAGCCTTTTCACTTGTTCACCACCGCTTAGCCACGCAGAGCCATCTTGTGGTATTCCATTATAATTTTCATGCCACACATCTTCACACCATTCCCAGACATTGCCATGCATTTGATATAAACCCCATGCATTCGGTGAGAAGCTATCGACATTAACTGTTTTTTCGCGATATTCTCCTTTTGGTGCATCACCATAGGGATTATTCCCATTATAGTTAACCAGATCGGGCGTAATCGTCTCGCCAAAATGGAAAGGAGTAGTTGTGCCAGCACGACAAGCATATTCCCACTCAGTTTCACTCGGCAATCTAATCGACTTTCCTGTTTTTTGAGAAGCTTTCTGACAAAACTCCTTAGCATTATCCCACGAAACGCCGATCACTGGCTGATTTTCGCCTTGAAACTTAACATCATATTTTTCTGATGGCTTCGTTCCCATTATAGCTTGCCACTGAGCATTAGTGACAGCATATTTACCCATCCAAAATTCTCGTAAAGTTGCTTCATGAATAGGCTGTTCATCACCATACTCATTACTTCCCATCATAAATTTTCCCGCAGGAATCCTCACAAGATCCAGAGTCACACCACTGCCTAGATTTTCGCGAATATATTGCGCCTTTCCTTTTTTGCGCTCTAGCTCAACTTTTGTCTTAGAGCCAAGTCCTAGAAAACCACTACTCTCTTTAACCAAACGGACTTTGACAATTTCAAATTCAAACTCATTTTGAGCAGGTTTACTCTGTTGTTGACTCTTTACTCGTTCAGTTTCTTCTCGTTGACGATTTAGACGTTCTTTCTCTTCATCCTCTCTTCTCAACTGCTCCAATAGCAAAAGCCGATCTTCTTCTAGCTTCAGAATCTTCGCTTCTGCGGCTTGTTGCAATCTCCCCTGTACAGCCTCTTCTTGCTGACGCTTTAGCCTTGCTGCTTCGGCAACCTTTCTCAGTTGATCCTCATGGCGATCATATTCAGCCTGCTTTGGTGCAATAACCCGCTCTTTAATTTCTTGAATATCATTTGGACGCAAACCAAAATCAAACTCACAATTCTCTATTTCTAATTGCGTGATTTCGCTAAAGGGAAACTCATGCTTAATCGTTTCCTTAATAAGATTTTCATAGGCTTTGAGATTGTTGTCATATTCTATAAAAGGTCTTAAAATTTCTTGCTCAATCTCTATTGCATCAGCTTCGACAATTTTATATTTGAGCTTTGCATTAATGATTAACTGACGAGTAGCGGGAAATATTTTACCGTTACGGACAGAAATAATTTTAGTAATTTCCTTCCGAAACTTAAGCTTGGGATCATCTTGAGCAGCCCTTGCTAATACAATCCGATGCCCCTCCTTGACTGGATAAAACTCAGGCGACATCTGATCGTTAGCACTCTTCACCTTATCCCGCACATACTCATACAACTCATCTACCGACACATCCCCATCATCATCTCGATCCGCCGCACCTGTCCGCAAACCTTCCACCAAGAAATGCGTATAGAGCGACAACTCAAAACCCTCTTGCTCAAACGCATATTGAGTCGAATCCGAAGCCGTCAAAATCGCCCGACCTTCACCGCCTAACTTCGGCAACAGATTCACCATACCAAGATCTTTCGCCATCATTCCCTTAGGAAACGCCCCACTATGGCAACAGTCCAAAATCACTACTTGACGCTTAGATCGGCTTTGATTCATCAAATTGTGGACATAATTTGATGAAACTGCCGTTGGCGGTAAAGCATCCTTGCGCGTTTTTGCCCCAGTGAAATAAAAATCATTGCGGCTATCCGTCACACCATGTCCAGAGAAATACAACAGCAACAAATCATCAGTTTTGCGATTAGCAAATAGATCGTAAATCGCCGACTCGATCGCCCCTTTCTCGGCATCCACCAATACCGCCACATCCAACTCCGCAAAACCACCAATTTCAGGATTAACTAAAACTTGTCGCAGAGCTTCAACATCCTTCACCGCACTAGGCAAAGGCTTTAAATCGACGATGTAATTGCTAACCCCAACCAGTAATGCGTAGCGCCCCATTATGCAGCCTCAATAAATTCCTTCGCCTTCTGTATCGCAAACTCCAACTCTTCGCGACTACTGGCACTCACCTTCAGCTTCTTGCCATTTCCCTCCACCTCAAAGGAAATCGGCTTATTGCCAAGGCGATCGCCTAAATACCCCAAAACCTTTAACGCATTCGCAGGATTAACTTCCGCCTTTAATAATCCAGTCAAGAATCCACCAACGCTCTTATTACCATCTGGTGGATTGGGATCGCGCACTCGGTCTACTGACTCAATATCACTGCGATCGCTTAGCTCACCCAACAACTGCACCACCTCATCATCAAGCTCTTCACTCGTCAAATCTGGATCGATAAAAGTAATCGTCAAAGCGATCGGGTTTGAGCTATTCATAGAGATCGTGACTTCAGGAAAATTTGATAGATTCGGTAATATTTTATAATATTTTATAAACTCCGAATTGAATATAAATAAAAAGCCAGAAGAGAGTTGAGACGCAAAGCACCGCAACTCTCTTCTGGCTTTTATGTCTTAACTAGCTACATAGAAATGTTTAATTTTTAGCGATCGCATTTGACATAAATCCCAAATTGAGGGAGTATAGTCAAGCTAATAAATTAGCTAACACTAAAACTGTTGTTCTGGGGCTATAGCGCAGTTGGTAGCGCATCTCAATGGCATTGAGAGGGCCAGCGGTTCGAATCCGCTTAGCTCCATACTAAAATAGGGAGAGCGCATAGCGCTCTCCCTATTTTCTTGTAACAAGAACCCATGTATCAATTAACGTCTAGTGCTTTAGCGGCGATCGCCTTTTTTATCGCCTCCACTTCACCCCAACCAGCTAAAGCTCAGACTCCGCCAATTCGAGCTTACCAGCCCAAAGCCACTGAAACCGCTAGAAGCGCCCAGATTCAAGAACAGATTCAAAAAGCAGATCCGAGTAGATTCGATCTCAAGAAATATCCTGTAACAGATAGTAATGCCACGCATTGGCAAGACTCCCTATGGGCGATCGGTGTTTTAGCACCTGAAAAAGACTATGCCGTGCAAGCCCTAGTAAACGTTGTGCAGATGACAACAGCCACCAACCTAACCAATTCCCAGATGGGAATTATCGACACAGCAATGCAGGTTGGCATGGAGCTATACACGCTCAAACCTGAAGTTTATGGCAAGCTCAAACAAGATTTTTTACGCACCGTTGATTACAGTAGTGACCCGCAATGGGTAGCGATCGCCTTATCAGCCCTAGCCAAATCCACAGATCCTGCTTACAGTCTCAATCGTACTCAGATCGAAAACCTAACCCTCAAAGTTCAACAGCGCTTTCCGAAATGGTCACAAGATCTGCACCTGCAAACAACAATTCAAACAATTCAAAGCGATCGGCTACAAAGCCCTCAAAAGTCTGACAAATTAACAGCAATACCGAAACTAGCAGATTTATTAAAATGGCAAGTCGCACCGCAACAAGCACATATGTATGTTCTCTGTCGCCCTA